>DATHGD010000028.1:0-5288 GCA_035317765.1 Saccharimonadales bacterium (SeqCode)
CGGCAGTGATATTGCCCGGGCACGTGAACGACTGGCCTACGAAGAACTGTTTCAAATACTGCTGGCAAGCCAATTTAACCGCGAGGAAAACGCCAAACTTGAAGGCTGGCATATTCCGTTTGACCAAAAAGTTGTGGCCGGGTTTGTAAAGCAATTGCCATTTGAACTCACCGGGGCGCAGCGCCGGGCGGCGTGGGATATTATTCAGGACTTCGAACGCAAAACCCCCATGAACAGGTTGCTTCAGGGCGATGTTGGTTCGGGTAAGACCGTTGTTGCTGGGCTTGCTGCACGCCAGGCAGCACACGCCGGCTTTCAAACGGCACTTATGGCGCCAACCGAGATACTGGCGAGCCAGCATGCCGAGACGCTGCAGCGGCTGCTTGAGCCGTTCAACGTGACCGTAGGCCTGCTTACGGGAAGCGTCAAGGGAGCGGCCCGAAAAACGCTGTACGACCAAATTGCCCTGGGCACGGTTGATGTAGTGGTGGGTACGCATGCACTTATTCAGGAAACAGTAAAATTTCATAAGCTTGGCTTTGTCACTATCGATGAGCAGCATCGTTTTGGGGTAAAACAACGTCAGGAACTGCTAAAAAAATCTAAACACATGCCGCATCTGCTGGCGATGACTGCTACGCCGATTCCGCGTAGCCTTGCGCTGACAGTCTATGGTGAATTGGATGTCAGTATTTTAAACGAACTGCCAAAAGGTCGTAAACCAATTGATACAAAAATATGGTCGCCCACCAGCCGCAGCCAGCTATACACAAAAATCGATGCCGAGATTGCGAATGGCCGCCAGGCCTACGTTATTTGCAGCCTTATCGACTCCAACCCCGACAATGAGATAAAAAGCGTTCAGGCCGAATATAAAAAGCTGCGAAACTCGGTGTTTGGCCATCGGCGGATTGGCCTGCTTCATGGCAAATTAAAAAGTGAAGAAAAAGAAGCGGTTATGACCGACTTTGCCACCGGAAAACTTGATATTTTGGTTAGTACTACGGTGGTAGAGGTAGGCGTGGACGTGCCGAATGCAACTGTAATGGCAATTGAAGATGCCGACAGGTTTGGCTTAAGCCAGCTGCATCAGCTGCGCGGCCGGGTTGGGCGCTCAGAGCATCAGAGCTACTGCTACCTGATAATGAGCGATAATTCAAAGCCGAGCCAGCGTTTGCGCGAGATTGAAAAATCGAACGATGGCTTTTATTTGGCAGAAGTTGACCTAAAGCTAAGGGGTCCGGGCGAAATATATGGCCGGGCACAACACGGGGCATTGAACCTGCAAATCGCCACTCTTTCTGATACCAAGCTTATAGCCAGGGCACAAAAACAGGCTAAAATGTTCATCCGGGCTGGGCTCGATCTGCTACAATATAAACAATTAGCCGCGCAGGTGGAACAATATCAGCGGCTGACAACGTTAAACTAATATGTATTCTGGAACTACTTTTCGAACAAAATCTGGTCGCGTCATGGGCGTGCACCAAAAGATTGACCGTGTTGCTCACCGTCATATTACCTCTCGTCTTCCAAAAAAAGCCTATTTTCCTACGGCTCAAGAGATACTTCACTTTGAAGGTTTAAACGGCCCTGATGGTATTAAGCGCAAAAGCCCGGCGAAAGATGAGCCATGGCATTATATCGACCCCACTGATCCTACGGACCGTGCAATCGTTGATATGATCAATAATCATATTCATAACATGGCCGCTGCATTAAACGAAGGCAACCATCAACGGGCAGCATTTGAGGCGGCCTGGATGTCACATGCAATCGTTGACGGCCTTACTCCGGCCCATCATTATCCATTAGAGGAAAAACTCGAAGAGCTTCGAGGCGGCGAAGGCCTTGATACGCGAATAACTACCAAAGATAAGCTGCTTTTACCTGGTAACAGCAGGCGGAATCAAATTCGCAATAACTGGGAATACTGGGGTGCCAAAGGTGTTATGACTACGCACTTGGCGTTTGAGCTCGGTATTGCAACGGGCATTGCTCCGCTTCGATTCGAAGACAGTATACCGGCTAAAGAAGACTTTACCCGCGTAGCAAAAGATGGTTACGAAGAGACATACTTTGAAATACTGCACCGCATTGCCGATATGAAAATGTATGAAGAATTCAGCAAGATCGGCTGGACGCGGCACCTGGCAAACGAAACACGCGATGTGCTTATTCCCGAAATTATAAAAGCGGTCACGCTGGCGTGGTTCCGTGCAACCGTTGAGGCAAAGCAAACGGCATGAACGTCCGGATTATCAGCGGGACGTTTGGCGGGCGAAAAATAGAAGCCCCCGACAATTCCCGTACACACCCTATGAGTGAGCGGGTGCGTAATGCTATGTTTAATACTATTGGCGCCGAGCTGCAGGGCGCAACAGTAGTCGATGCGTTCGCCGGTACTGGTGCGTTAGGGCTTGAAGCAATCAGCCGGGGGGCGGTTCATGCAACTTTTATAGAGCGCGACCGGATAGCTCAAAAAGTTTTAGCAAAAAATATTACCTCACTTAACATCGAAACCCAGGCAACGCTTATTCGAACGGCGGTCTATAATTGGGTGCAAACGGTGCAGGGTCAGGAGTTTGCTATTATATTTGCCGATCCGCCCTATGACGATATGCAGTTTTCCACAGCCCAGGAACTTTTGGGGCTGTTAAAGCCGGGGGGACTTATGATATTATCACACCCAGGTAGGGGTGAGGAACTTACCAAAGCCGGAGTTGTTGTGGTGGACAATCGTAGTTATGGAAATGCATTCCTCACTTTCTACCGCCGAGACGACGCCTAAGTGGGCGTTTTTTGTTTATGAATAAGTTAATACGCGTAGAAAATAGAGAAACACTTTCTTTAGAGAATGATGGCTTAAATGTGCACCGTGGATGGGACGAAAAGCTGGCGCGTCAATTTGCTCAGCTGGCACATCGGCAAATGCCAATAGCTCGCTCACCCCGCTCTCTGGAAGCTAGCGTTGAAGCATTGAATTTATGGGATAGTGACAAACGACCCGAGGTATATAGCTTGGGTAGACAGGCAACACTACTAGCGGTTGCGCATTTTTTGCTTAATCCATCGCCTGAGACGAAGGCACCTTACGAGTTTGTAGCTAATTTGGGCTCGCCCCAGATTGATGACGACCAAGCACGGTCATTTTTCGCTGCCAGCCATTATGACTTTTCGCAGCATTCCCGTTACGAGGGACCAATTTATGCACAGGTACAAGAAGGTGACCCGTTGCGCAAAATATATGAGGCAAACGGGTACAGGGTGAAACAGCGCGAGTCAGACACCTTGTTGCTGGTTCGAAAAGGGATGCAAAAGAAGGGAGTTGCCTGAGCACTCCGTGGTATTATTGAAACAATGAAACTAATTATTCTTTATGGACCTCCGGCTGTCGGTAAGTTTACAACGGGGGTTGAACTAGCCAAACAAACGGGATTCAAGCTGTATCATAATCATTTGACGGTTGATGATGCCGATGCGTTATTTCCAGAAGATAGCCCTCGGCGCCGAGAGCTTTTGCAGACATTACGGCTCGATGAAATGACGATTGCCGCCAAGTACAACGTAAACACCATATTTACACAGGCCTATTCGGGTGTGGTCGATGACCCATTCATGAATACGTTGGTAAGTGCCGTCAGAAACCATGGCGGTACAGTTGATTTTGTAGAGTTAAAAGCACCTGAAGCGGTTCTTTTTGAGCGTGTACACGGCGAGTCGAGAAAACATATTTTTGGTAAAATTGTTACCGAAAAAGGGCTACGCCACCGCCTTGATACGCACGATCATACGTCTTCGGTTAAATACGCTAATACGCTTATCATAAATAACGCTTCTCTTAGCCCGAAAGAAGTGGCGCAAAAAATTATAACTCATTACACCCTTCAGTTAAAGAAGTCGTAGCCTTTCTTGATACCCAAACAATGGGAACGATCGCGACAGTGGGTCCAAACGGTCAGCCGCAGGCAGCAAATGTTGCTTTTTCGCAAAATGACCAGCTTGAATTAATTATTGGAACAAGTGCAACGTCACGAAAAGCCTTGAATATCGACCGTGACTTACGAGTGGCGTATGAAGTGACCGACCCCGATAGGCGCTATACCGTTCAGTTTGAAGGTATAGCCCATCGACTGTCTTCGGACGAATTTGCAGAGCGAGAAGCAACGCACTTTGCAAAACTGCCCGGTTCTCTTCCGTTTAAAGACATAAAGGGTCAAGTATATTTTTTGTTGCAGCCTACATGGGTGCGATTTAGTGATTGCGGCGTGCACCCGTGGGCAGTGACAGAGTTTCAGTTCAACGATAAATAAGGCGATAAAGCAGCATCCCCCAAGATTTCTCTCAGGGGATGCGGTCATAACGTAGGACTTGTTATACTTTCATTGTAGCATGTAGGATTTAGAAATGCAAGAGTGCGGGGGTGTCGTTTATTGATAGATGAGAGGACTATCGCTTAGATTTCTTGAGAAATCTGCGCTCTTTCGTTCATTTGTGAAAAAGTGTAAACACTTTTTCACTTCATTCGCTACACGACCCTCCACTTTAAATTCGCTGAAGCGAATTCCGTGAAGGTTCAAGTCCATCTGCATATACCAAGTAAAAGAGACAGACCAGCCGATCTGTCTCTTTTACTTGGTACGCGAGAGAGGACTTGAACCTCCACGCCCGAAGGCACTAGCTCCTAAGGCTAGCGTGTCTACCAATTCCACCACTCGCGCAAAATTTGGTACTTCCACACTATAGCAAAAAACCCTCGCAAGATAAAGCTGTAAAATCATTGTGCTTGTGCTATCATAAAGGAAAATGAGTGCAGGGGATGGTAAGGAAGAGGGATTATGAGCAAAGTCGCAATGTATTTGCAGGAGCATATTTCGGGCGAAGTAGTAACCAATGCTGCGCTGCTAGGTGCTATGAGCCGCGATGGGAGCGTGCTAGAGATAGCACCTGAGATGGTTGTGTATCCACGCACCACTAACGATATACGCAAGGTTGCCCGGTTTGCATGGCAACTGGCTGAAAAAGGTCACATGCTTCCTCTTACTGCGCGTGGCAGCGGCACCGATCAAACAGGGGCGGCAATCGGTAAGGGCATTATTCTTTCGCTCCCGGCACATATGAACGCTATTTTGGAATTTGATGCCAAGCAAAAACTCGTCCGTGTGCAGCCTGGCATCAATGCCAAAGCGCTTAACGATGCTTTGCTGCTTCATGGGGTTGGTATTCCCTCAATGCCCTATTCGGCCGCTTACAGTACTGTAGGGGGCGAATAGGGCATTGAGGGAATA
>DATHGD010000029.1:0-5654 GCA_035317765.1 Saccharimonadales bacterium (SeqCode)
CGTTGTCGCGCATTTCAATGGCACGGGCAAGCGCAGCTTTGCTTTCTGACTCTAAAATATCATCGCCGTGGTCGGCTTCATCTACTAAAATACGCACCTTTAGCTGTGACACTTCAACAATGCCGCCGCTAGTGGCAAAATAGTCGAGTTTAGAATCGGGATCGTCTTTTTTGTAGCGTACGGCAATGGCACCAGGCACGGCAATGCTTACCAGCGGTTCGTGGCCGGGAAATACAGCAATTTCGCCATCGGCGGTTGGAATAACCACTTCGTAAACGTCTTGGTCAACCTTTTTGCCAAGAAGGGTAATAAGTTCTAAATTCATATATATTATAGTAGCAAAAAACGTTGCTAATTAATAGCAGCGAGGGAGGAAAGTGCTGTTATTTACCTATAATTACCGAAGGTGCAGAAACGGGGGTGTTTTGTATCATGAAATAAGAAACAATTGCCGCCAACAGCGCCATACCAGCACTCAGCGCCACCGCAAACGGATAGACATTGGCTGTACCAGCTAGGCCGAGCGCAGCAATAATAACGAGGCCCGATACGCGCGACACGGCATTATTGACACCCGATGCCACACCAGAGCTTTTATCGCTTACCGATGCCATCACGGTAGCGGTGAGCGGCGACACCACACATACCATACCGGCACTGAACAAAAGAATGCCCGGCAATATTGCCGTTATATAGCTAGCGCCAGGTTTTAGAAAAATAAGCGTTGCCATGCCTATAGCTACCAGTAGCGGGCCGACCACAAGAAACCAACGCGCGCCATATTTTGCCGCCAAGGCGCCGACTTTGCTTGAAAAGAAAGCAATCCCCAATGTCACCGGCAGCGCACTCAGCCCCGCCTGAATTGCCGTGTAGTGCAGATGTGTTTGCAGATAAATAGTAAACGCAAATATAAACCCGGCCAGGGCGCCGTACAGTAAAAAGGTCATAAGGTTGGCGCCGGCAAAGTTGCCCGACTTAAAAAGGCTCAAGTGAACCATCGGATCTTTTGTTCGAGATTCGTTCAAAATAAATAGAGTCCCTAGTACAACCCCGCCAATAAGCGCCGTAATCGTAGCAAGTGACCACTGCTGCGCCGGCCCCTCAATCAACCCGAACGTAATACCCGCCAGGCTCAATGATGCCAGTACGGCGCCCCTTACGTCAATTGTTCGTGGTTCCGGATCTTTTGCCTCATTAACCCACTTGGCCGTAAGGTAGTAGCAGGCAATAATGAGCGGGATGTTAATCAGGAAAATCCAGTGCCAGCTGGCAATATCAAGTATAAAACCGCCTAGAAGCGGACCAACGATAAAACTGATACTTCCCCAGGCAGCCCAGTGCCCAATAGCCTTGCCGCGGGCTTCAGGCAGAAAACTAGTATTGATAATAGCCAGTGCTCCCGGCACTAGTAGCGCGCCAAATATTCCCTGCAAAACCCGGGCAAAAATAAGCATAGTAGGGTCAAACGACAGCGCACATAGCAGTGAACTAATGCCAAACCCAGCCAGCCCTACTAAGTACACTTTTTTGCGTCCCAAAATATCACCAAGCGACCCGCCAAGTAAAATTAAGGCGGAAAGCGACAACAAATAGCCATCCATAATCCACTGCAGGTTGGCAAAATTGGCATGGAGGTCGCCGCCAATTGCCGGAAGCGCCAACCCAACGATATTGCCATCAATCCCAACAATCGAGCTACCGAGAATAGTGGCGGCCAAGATATAGAGTTGTTTTTTAGTGTCGTGTTTTGTTGCCATAATAGTCTTGTTTCAGCATAGCATATCCGCTGCTATATCTTTTTGATTGTTTTTATGTAATAATATTCAATGAATCTAGCCCTTCGCAACGTTAGGAACAAGAATGAAGTTAACACGCTGCATCCAGATCCCGTCAAGTGGCTCAGCAGGTCACACCTACATCGATGAGGAGACTGGAGCAAAGATCACGGATCTGTACTCGAGCTATCTGGTCGACATCAGTTTCTCCGAGGAGCAGAAGGAAATATGGAAAGAGGCCTCCAAGTCGGCAACGGGCCGAGAGCAGCAGGGCAACTTTCGAAGCAAAATGACCTCGATTAGCTCCGAAGGAGATGCGGGATTCTCTTTCATCGTCCCCACCTTTGCCCGTCAGACTACAGGCAAACTCGCCGGTAAATTCGCGATGCAAAAGGCCGAGGAAAGCTTCAAACTGGCCTTCAAGCGACCGCTGTCCCGGTAAGTAGTTGACCAAGTTGCAGTAAAGAGGCGGATGAGATCATGCTGAGGTGCCATTGGCGCACCTCAGCATGATCATTTAATTTATAGATAATCGAAAAGGAGTTCCTTAGCTGGAACTCCTTTTGTTTAATAGACAATAGAAAGCTTCTAGTCTTTTTTATCAGCCAGGCTACCCTGTGCCATGTAAAACCAGCTCTCAGGCTTGCTGTCGTACTTGCCGGCAAGAATGTCTTTGGCGTCACGGATGGTATCTTCGAGCTTAATATACACGCCAGGCGCGCCCGTAAACTGCTCGGCCACATAAAATGGCTGCGCAAAGAAACGTTGCAAACGGCGGGCACGGCCAACAATTTGCTTTTGGTCATCGGAAAGCTCTTCCATACCAAGAATCGCAATAATATCTTGCAATTCTTTGTACTGCTGAAGCACACGCTGTACTTCGCGAGCAATACTGTAGTGTTCTTCGCCAACGACTTCGGGGTCAAGGCTATTACTGCTACTGTCGAGCACGTCAACGGCGGGGTAAATACCGATTTCCGTCAGCGCACGGTTCATCACGATGGTAGCATCGAGATGAGCAAAGGTTGTGGCAGGCGCTGGGTCGGTAAGGTCGTCGGCTGGCACGTAGACGGCCTGTACCGAGGTAATGGAACCTTTTTTAGTACTGGTAATACGCTCTTGGAGCGCACCCATCTCCTGCTGCAGGTTCGGCTGGTAACCCACTGCTGATGGCAGACGACCCAAAAGGGCAGATACTTCGGCGCCAGCCTGCGTGTAGCGATAAATATTATCGATAAACAGCAGCACGTCCTTACCTTCGTCGCGGAAGGTTTCGGCCATGGCAAGACCCGATAGTGCTACGCGAAGACGAGCTCCTGGTGGTTCGTTCATCTGGCCAAAGACAAGACTGGTTTTGCCAAGCACGCCGGCTTCTTCCATTTCGTAGTAAAGGTCGTTACCTTCACGGGTACGCTCACCAACACCGGCAAATACCGAGTTACCACTGTGGAACTTGGCAATGTTGTTAATGAGTTCCTGAATAAGAACGGTTTTACCGACACCGGCACCGGCAAACAAGCCGGCCTTACCACCCTTAGTAAGAGGGGCAATGAGGTCAATAACCTTAATACCAGTTTCAAGAATTTCAGTTTTGTTTGACTGCTCCGAAAGGGCAGGCGGTTCGCGGTGAATTGGCGCTTTTTTGCCTGTTACCGGCTTGCCGCCATCAATTACGTCACCGACCACGTTAAACATACGGCCTTGAGTCTGTTCGCCCACGGGTACGCTAATACCAGCACCAGTAGCGACCACTTCGTCACCACGCTTCAAGCCATCAGTAGATGACATTGAAATCGCACGAACACTGTGTTCATCGAGGTGCTGGGCAACCTCAAGCGTAATTGTTTTGTCGCCGTATGTTACTTCCAGCGCATCGTACATGCCTGGCAGTTTTTTGCCTTTAAATTCTACATCGACCACAACACCAACGACTTGGATGATGCGACCGGTTGTCTCTTCTTTGCTCATCATATTCTCCTTTTATTCAGCTAGGGCTTCCACGCCGCCTGATATTTCTGCTAATTCCTGTGTAATTGCCCCTTGGCGCAGCTTGTTCATTTCAACCGTCAGGTCATCGGCAAGGTCCGAGGCGTTGTCGGTAGCGTTTTTCATGGCAATCATCTGCATACTGTATTCGCTGGCCTTTGCATCGAGCAGCGCCTGAAAAATCTGCGCTTCAACCAGGCGGTAGGCAACACCGTCAAGCACCGTTTCGATACTTGGCTCGTACAACGCTTCGCGAATTTCTTCGGTCACTTCTGTTTGCGTAAATCCGGCCGGAAGCACGCGTTTTACCTGCACTCGCTGGACAATACTGCTGACAAATTCGGTGTATACAAGGTCAACCGCATCTACTTCGCCGTCAATAAACTTTTGACGCGCCGTATCAAGAATTGCACGAAGCTCGCTGCCAGTCGGATGGTCGGGAAGGTATTCGTATACTCCAACTACGTTGGTGTCTTTTAGACGCGTGGCAAACTGGGATGTTTTACGGCCCACGGCAATGGTTTGGTCTTTAATACCATTTTTTGCATCAGCCTGAAGCTCACGAATATAGGCCTTCATAATGTTGGCGTTATAGGCGCCAACCAAGCCTTTGTCTGCTGCAATCACAATCAGCATGCGCGACTTTACGGTGCGCACCTGAAACAGCGGGTGAGTGTTTGTGACACCTTGGCTGGCCATGTACGACAACAATTCGTTTGCTGCCTGGGTATACGGCATCGATGCCTTGTCGGCGTCTTGGGCGCGCCGCATTTTGCTCGCCGCGACGAGTTGCATTGCCTTGGTAATCTGCTTGGTACTTTTTACCGAGCGGATACGCAATTTAAGTTGTCGCGATGATGCCATAGGTTAGGCCTCAAAACCCTTCGAGCTAGCTACGGCTACTTTTTTAATAGTACCCAGAAGCTTTTCGTCTGGCTTGCTGCCCGTGTTAAGCGTGCGCATATCTTCTTTGTGATCGGTCCACAAACGAGTAAGCAGGGCGGCTTGGGCGTCTTTAATTTTGGCAACAGCAACGCCGTCAAAAGCGCCTTCGTTTACCGCGTGAAGGCTGGCAACTTGTTCCCAGACACTCATTGGCTGGTACTGAACCTGCTTCAAAAGCTCGGTCAGGTGCTGTCCACGATCAATCTGTGATTTGGTTTCAGCATCAAGGTCGCTGCCAAACTGCGCAAAGCTGGCAAGCTCGCGAAACTGCGAAAGACCAAGTTTCAAGTGACCGCTGACGCCTTTTACAGCCTTCGTTTGCGCAGCACCACCAACACGACTTACTGAAAGTCCTGCTGAAATTGCCGGTCGAATACCCTGGTAGAAGAGGTCGGTTTCCATGAAAATCTGACCATCGGTAATAGAAATAACGTTGGTTGGAATATAGGCGGAAATGTCACCGGCCTGCGTTTCAATAATAGGCAAAGCGGTAAGCGAACCAGCCCCAAGATCATCAGACAATTTAGCTGAACGTTCCAAGAGGCGAGAATGCAGATAAAATACATCGCCCGGGTAGGCTTCGCGGCCCGGTGGACGGCGAAGCAGCAGCGACATCTGACGGTAGGCAACAGCGTGCTTTGTCAGGTCATCGTAAATCATTAGCGCGTGCTGTTTGTTGTCGCGGAAATACTCGCCCATGGCAGTACCGGCATAGGGCGCCAAATACAGCATAGAAGCCGGGTCACTAGGACCAGTAGCAACAATAATAGTCTGCTCCATCACACCTTCTTGCTTAAGACGGTCGACAAGACGGGCAATTTTAGAAAGCTTCTGACCAATCGCAACGTACACGTTCACCACGCCGGTTTTTTGCTTGGCCTGGTTAATCATCGTATCAATGGTAATAGCCGTCTTACCGGTTTGGCGGTCGCCAATAATCAGCTCACG
>DATHGD010000030.1:0-14306 GCA_035317765.1 Saccharimonadales bacterium (SeqCode)
GACCAGTGGGGCTTGAACCCACGACACTCTGCTTAAAAGGCAGGTGCTCTAACCAGCTGAGCTATGGTCCCATAGCCTAGGTGCACCTACAAAAGATAGCATTTTAAAGGGTCATTTGTCAATACGTACGACTTAGTGTTCGCCGTATTCTTTGCGCCGCTTTGGCGATTTGCTCACCAGTAAGTCCAAAATTGCTAGTATAAGCGCTGCGGTTATAATAATCACCTTCTGCTCAACAAAGAAGTCGTAGACAGGTTTGCCAACGGTATCAATCACCAGGGCAGACCCAAGCGGCTCAAGCAGCAGTGCAATCGCAAGAACTGCAAACGCCCCAGCGCCGACTACCCGCTGCACCATCGACTTATATGTTGGGCCGCTGGCAAGAAGCAGAAGCGCTGGCAGCAAAATAAGGCCAGCCGAAACAAGGCTCGACAGTGGCGGCTTAACAATAATAATACCGGCACTAGCGATAATCGGTGTTAAATCACCTACCCACAAATTACTCAGCATTGCCCCCGCAGCTAGTGCCAAACCAAGCACGCCAAAACGGCGCTTGGTAAAAAAGGCCGTGGCAAAAAGCAGCCCAATAAATAGTAAAAATATCACCAAGAAACTCATAATTTTATTCCCTCTAAGTTATTTTCGTCAAACAGTGCCGTGGCGCCTATGGTAATCTTTTTCTGCCCAACTACTCCCTCGGCAAGCTCTACCACATACCTGGCCTCGTTTTTGGGCTCAAATTGTTCGTACGGATAGCTTTCTGGTGGCACATTCTTAACGATATACACTACTTTTTTGTCTTTATCGAGCCATACAATATCTATTGGATAGGTCATGTCTTTCATAGATACCGGCCATTTACCATCGGTGGTATATACAAGCAGTAGCGCTTGATCATCACCGAGGCTATGCGTGCCCCCAAGGCCTTTAGCGCGCTCTTCTGGCGCTTTAGCTACTTTAGCAGTAAATACGCCGTCTCCAAGGTGAATGGTCGCGTGAGGCTGAAGCTGCGGCCATAGCACATAAAAACTGGCGGTACCCACCAAAAGAAGCACCCCGAGTATTAAAACCCACGTTAAACCGTCTTTTTTTCGGCTCATGCTAGCTGCCCCTGGTATACCATAGGCACTATTATATCAGGTGAGCGAGGTTTAAGTATGCTAGGCGCCGACTTTGTCTTTTTTGTTGCTGCGCTTTGCGTTCATTTCCACGTATTCAATGACGGCGCTGGCTACATCGCGACCGGTAATTTTCTCAACGCCAAAGCCCGGACTGGCATTTACCTCAAGAACAAGCGGACCGCGGCTGCTGCGCATCATATCAACACCAGCCACGTTCAGCCCCATTGCCTTAGCGGCTTTTACCGCCATTTTGCGCTCTTCTTCGGTCAGTTTTACAGCAACGCCCTGGCCACCCTTGTGAAGGTTAGAACGAAAATCATCATCAAGACTTTGACGCTTCATACTGGCAACCACACGACTGCCTACTACAAACGCACGAATGTCCGTACCGGCCGATTCTTCAACGAATTCCTGTAACAGAATGTTAGTACCGTCATCATTGGTAAGATAAAACGCTTGCAATACCGATTTAGCGGCTTTTTTGGTTTCAGCAAGCACCACGCCGTTACCATGCGTGCCGCGTGCCAACTTAATAATGACCGGCGTGCCGCCAAGTTGCTCTAAAAGGTCATCAATGTCGGTTGTGTTGCGTGAAACAACTGTTTTTGGAATACCAACCCCCGCTTTAGCAAGAAGCTGCATACTGCGCAGCTTATCGCGTGAACGGGTAATGGCGATCGAACTTGAAAGACTATAAATACCCTGCATCTCCAACTGGCGGACAATCGCTGTGCCGTAGCCGGTCATATGCGAGGCAATACGGGGAATAATAGCGTCAAACCGTTCAAGATCAACACCCTTGTAGCTTACCGTTGGGTTGTTTTGTTCAATCGAGGCATAGCAGTCACGATATTTTATAATCTTAACGCTATGACCGCGCTTCTTAGCCTCCTCCTTGAGGCGCCGCGTAGAGTAGTTTCCTGGTCCGTTTGAAAGAATTGCTATATTCATATTTTTTTCCTTAAACTTACTCCACTCTTTTTATAGTATTTCTTATAAAAAGTATAGGGGTCTTCTATTAATCTGCCGTTAAGTTCTTGTGTAATCGTTCTATCGGGATCGGTATACTTTGCTTTTTCTACATCAACAATAAATTTTCCGCTGAGCGTCCGGCGCCCAATTAACACGGGGAACTTATTTTGTGATCGGTCCGAAAGGTTGAACATGGCCCGAATTCGCTTTCCACCTAGCCGAAGGCTAAGCTGCGTTCGGTACCGAATTTGCACGTGTCCAGTTGCACTGCGTACCAGCGCGACCCGGTATTGTTCGCGTTTCATGGTTTTTCCTGTATAAAACGGCGATCCTTCACCGAACAAGCTGAACCGCAATACGCCGTTCTTGTCTACGCGCACATCGCTTACCCACACCGATGAAGAGTCGGCGCCGGTATCAATTTTTGCAGGTACTTTATGAGCAAATCGAGCAAAGTCGACCATCTCATTGCGCCCCACCACTATTTTATCCGTTTTATCCATAATTTCTGACCTACATACAAATTGAGGGTTACTATACTGTTAATTATAACATTAATATCATAATTAATCAATAGCTGGTCCTCTTCTAACTACGCATCAAGCAGAGTTTGAGGTTGTATCTCTGCACCATCATGAAGCCACTGATCAATCGCACCCGCGAGACTATCCACAATATCAAACTGTTTTCCATCTCGACAGGCGTAATACAATTTTAACGCCGGAACGGTATTAAATTCAATAAGCCAGTAGTTACCGATGCGAGCCGGCTCTTCGTAAGCCTCGCAAAAAACATCAACGACCACAAAACCGGCATCGAGTTTTGAAACAAGCTTTTCAACAAGAGCAATGTAACTTTCGTCTACCTGAGGCAAAACATCGTATATTGAAGCGCCCTCTCGTATTTTTGGTGAAATGCTCAGCTTTATAACCTCGCCCATAGGAGGAACTTCTTTGCTTTCAAACTGCAAACGGCCCACTATTGTGACGTCAAGTTGTGGGTAGGTTAGATAGGTGAAGCGAAGCTGTTTTCGTGCCTCGTTTTCATACTGTATAAGCTCGGCAATCGTTGAAGTGCCGTCACCAACCACATGAGCCATTTTTCGAAGAAGGGCCGCGACCACCTTTCCTCGCACTACTGTAAAGCGTATTTCTTTACCAGTGATTTGCTCTTGAATCAAAACAGAAGACGAAACAGATCGGGCGTAGGTAAGCGCCTTCTGAAGCTTTAAAGAGGAATCAATATCTATCGTAAGGCCACGCGACTCAGCAGAGTCAGCTGGTTTAACAATTACTTTACCAAACGTTTCCAAGATACGCGACTGCATTTTGTCATCATTGCTGTTTATAAGATGAACTGTATGAGGAATCGGAAAGCCTATTGAATCTGCCAGGTCATATGCCTTGTTTTTGTGCAATGAAATATCGTGCACCTCTTCAGTATTAAAGGGGTACGTTAAGCGGACTGGATTCGTTTTCCATACAGCGCCACTGGGGCTCGTATAGGTAACCGATGAGGGATGGCCCTTAACGACATCGACACTATAGCCTTTTTGCTCTAAAACATTCGCAAATAGCTGATACGAATCGTATTTATCTCTTTGGTTATTCAAAGTAGCCCCCTTTAGTTTGTTATTGTTCCACACTGAATAACATGGCGAGACAAAGTTAGTTCGTCCAGAGTCGCGCACATACGTATACGAGAGAGTATACCGATTCGAATAATGTCATATACCTACAGGCTGTTTGCAGAGCAATGAGTTTCAGGCCACAAGAGTTTATTGGCCTGCCTTAAACTGTGTGTACTTACTATACACTTTTTTATTATTTTTTGCAATCAACCCTATTAAACTTGCGAGCAGCTTCTAGGGAGTGGCGGTTTCGTACATGACACGCTCATGGGCAGAATTTGCAGGATTCGATTTGCCCATTAATACAAACATAAATTTCACATCATCACCCCTGATTTCTTCAAGGTGACGCCACATATCTACAGAGCCGTTATAGTAGGAGAGGTCTTTGAGCCACGCAAGCTCGTCTGTACCGCGTAAGATTCGCAGTGTATTACCATATCCAACGTTCCTTGCTTTTTTAGTGGCCTCTTCTGTGAGCTCTTCACCATCTTCCATAGAATACAGCGCTTCGAGTCGCCACTTGAGCTCAAAAATATCTCTAAAATCTTTACGGTCAAAATACTTAGCACCGACCGTAATATAATGATCAGCACCAGCTTCAGCAAATTCGCCCGCTAACGCCTGCCCCATTACCTTGCCCAATCCTTCTTCGGCACCCTCGTAGTCACTCAAGCCATCCTTAAGGAGATCGAGGTCTGTCTCGCCTCCGATAATTGCCCGAAGCATATGCACGCCAATTTCGTGGCCTACAAGATCCTGCAGTTCTTCTCGAGTGACCTCTCCTCTATCGTCTGGAATAACAATACGCTTTTCTGAGGCTTTTACGGTAATCGACCTGGCAGGCTCAACGTCCACCGTCCAGCCATCCGCTGCTTCACCAAATTCCTCACGTATAATCTCTTGAAAAATACATTGGACTTCAGTTTCAGAGAATTCTTCCTGTTCCGGAACATGCGATAGCATTCCTCCGTATAATGTATTCGCTACCCCATGCATCCATTCTACAGTTTCATCAGAGGGCTTAAAACGTTCGATAGTTTCTCGGGAATCATCAAAATCGGCCATAGCAAATAATTCATTTCGCAGAAGCGCAGCTTGACCTGTGAGCTGCTTCTTGGCAATATCATTTAATTTTTCCTGTAAAAAGGACCTATAGGTTGCCTTATCAGGCTCGCCGTACAACTCGATATTCAGGTTCTTATACTCTTGGGCTATATATTCTTTTTCAAGAGGATCTTGGGCTACTTTATAGTCATGCGCAAGTTGCATGAGACGCGTTTTTTTCACATAAACATCGACAAACTCTTCGTATGCAGCTGCATGTTTCGGATTAAGATTAGGATTCGAGCTAATTTCATTACCAACTTGACGGATTACACTCAAGCGCTCATCGAAGTCAATATCATCGAGTTTTGCATAAACATGATCCGGGTTACGAATTTTACCACTTAAAAAGGCTTCCTGCTGTTCTACTTTATTAGTAGGCACGTAGCAAGCAACGGGTTTTGGCTTAAGGGCAATAAGCTCACCGAACTGGGTAGATACATCGGGAAAAGTATCTATTTTTTCTTGGGTTTCATGAATCATTGAAAAGTCATTATAACATTTAAATATATATTAGTCAATAATGGTTCCGCTAAAACAGTCCACGCTTCTTTGCGCCATTGAACTCTTGAAGCACCTCTTTTTGTTTCTTCGAAAGCTTCGTAGGCGTGTCCACAACGATGCTCACAATATGAGCCCCACGTGAGCCGCCGCGCATATGCGGAACACCGTGGCTTGAAAGCTTAAAGTCGGTGCCGCTTTGAGTACCGGCCGGAACTTTCATACGCACCTGTCCATCTACCGTTTCAACGTCAATTTCGGTGCCAAGTGCCGCATCCACCATACTAATGTGTTCTTCGCTAAGGATTATATCGCCTTCGCGGGTGAATTTTTTATGCGCTTTAACGCGAATGTGTACATATAAATCACCGCGTGAGCCGCCGCCGATTGCCTCGCCGCGTTCTTTAAGACGAATAGTTGAGCCGTCATCGATACCAGCAGGAACTTTAAGCGTAATACTTTGTTTGCTGCGCTGCGTCCCCTTGCCACGACAAACGGTACATACTTTTTCAGGAATTTTGCCCGTTCCCTGACAGGTTTCACAGGTAACTGCCTGTTGAATCTGACCAAAAATCGTATTCATCACCCGTGTTTGCTGACCAGCGCCTTTACAGGTAGGGCAGGTTTTCATACTGTGGCCAGGTTCTACGGTAGTACCGTGACAGTGCGGGCATTCATCTTCCATGTCGAGCTCGAGCTTTTCTTCAACACCAAAAATAGCCTGTTCAAATGTAAGGTTTAAACTGGTTTCAACATCGCGCCCACGTTTTGGCCCGCGTGATTGCTGCTGGCCACCGCCAAAAAACTGACCGAAAATATCACCAAGGCCGCCGTCACCAAAGTCGAAGTGCGCACCATTTTGGCCGCCGAAGCCCTCAAACGGATTGCCGCCTGGTTGCCCGCCGCCGCCATTTCCACCGACCCCAGCGTGACCAAACTGGTCATAGCGCTGACGTTTCTGCTGATCTTTTAAAACCTCGTAGGCTTCGTTAATTTCTTTGAACTTGGTTTCGTCACCGCCTTCTTTGTCTGGGTGGTGTTTTACGGCGCCTTTTCGAAATGCCTTTTTTATTTCATCGGCACTGGCACTTTTGGATACGCCCAAAACTTCATAATAATCGCGTTTATTCATCTGTACTTATTGTACAAAACTAGCACTCAGTATTCAAGAGTGCTAGTTTTTACCTTGGTTATTTTGTTAGAAATGCTCGCGGATATGACTGAAACTGAAATCCCACGTTGCATCGGTTTTTTTGTGAGGATTAAAGATATTCTGGGGGTCGTATAATTGTTTGATCTCACGCATGTAGCCAAGTACGTTTGGGCCGTACATCTGTTCGAGCCAGGGACCGCGTATCAGGCCATCGCCGTGCTCCCCTGATACCGAGCCGCTATAAGAGAGAACCAGGTTGTTTACTTCGGTCATGGCTGGCTTAAACTTAGCACGTTCCTTTGGATCTTCTATTTTCATAAGAGGAATTACGTGGAAGTTACCGTCACCCATATGGCCGGCAATGGTGGCAAAAAGCTTGTATTTTACAATAATAGCGCGAAGTTGTGGCAAGAATTCTGTCAGGCGCTCTGGCGGCACCACAAAATCATCAATAAACGGCGCGGTGTGCTTGTCTTTGATCTTTTTTCGAAGCAAATTAAAGCTTTCACGGCGCATGAGCCAAAACTTGCGCGACTTGGCTTCGGTATCGTCTTCTTCCATGTAGGTAAACCCAAATTGCCTGAGGTCAAGCTTGGCCTCGTGAACCTTTTTCTTTACTTCTTCGGGGGTAGCACCAGTAAATTCAATAAGTAAGATAAGCTTCGGTACGCCGCGCAAAATCATAAGGCCATCGGGTAACAATTGTAAAGCCGTTTTTATCCAGGTCCATAGCCCCAGCTTGCCAATGAACAGGAAAAAGAACTTAAAGCTTAGCCACAACGTATTATCATCGAAGCTTTCAAACGAAGCCGGTTTACGTGCAAGCACCGCCGGAATTACCTCGCCCAGATTATCCATAGTATGCATATAACAAACAAGCGTGCCTGAGTGAGCAGGCTTTGGCACCAACCGAAGCCTGAGGTCCGTAGTGATGCCCAGCGTTCCCTGAGCCCCCACAAATAATTTAGTCAGGTCAAAAATACCGGTATCGCGCTTCCAGATATTCCATAAGTGATAGCCAGTTGAGTCTTTGGTCACTTTTGGAGCGGCGGCCTGAATTTCATCGTAGTTTTTATCGAGCAGTTCAAATGTACGGCGGTACAAATTGCCTTCAAAATCTTCTTGGGCCATTTTGGCATTTAACTGATCGCGATTAAGCGGCCCGACTGTATATTCGTTGCCATCGCTGAGTACTATTTTTATCTCATTTACAAAGTTATCGGTTTTACCAAATTCTAGCGATTTTTCGCCACCAGAGTTGTTATTGACCATCCCGCCAACTGAAGCCAGGTCGCGGCTTGCCGTATAGGACGGTAGTATACTTCCCTGTTTCAGGGTTTCAATATCAAAATCTTTATATAACATGCCCGACTGTACATGAGCTGTCTCGGGAGTAGTCTCGTAAAGTGTTGTCATGTGCTTGCTGACATCAAGTACGATCGACTCGCCAATTGCCGCCCCCGACATGTCGGTTCCACGTGAGCGCGGGGTAATGCTTAGTTCGGGGTGCTCGGCCTTGTTTTTAGTAACAAACGTTACTATCGATTTAATATCATCGGTATCTTGAGGAAATGCCACCACCTGTGGCTTTAATTCAAACAAACTGGCATCGTGACTATACGCATCGCGCGTTGTATCGGAACTATCAAGTTCACCTTTAAAGATTTTCGAAAGTTCCGATTGTAAGTCCATATAACCCGTTATTCTTTTATGAGCGTTTGTTTTTTGATGACATCGTAATTGTCCTGCAGATAAATAAGATCGGATACAATATCTTCAACCCCGGCACGAACATTATATTCGACCGCATCGCTACTTAGCGTATCGAGCTTGGTAGCAAGGGTTACAAAATAGTCACCCGAGCGCACTTGGGCCTCAATGTCGAGGCGCATCGCCGTGCGCAAATCGTCTTCGGCATCGCGCACAAAAGTCGTGTTCGTCCAGCTGGCCATGAGGCCGCTAAAAGAGTGTAGTTGGTAGTTGAGTAGTCCGTTATTCATTGGTATTCCTTTCCATGAGACTGACAAATGTTTTATCGGCAATAATTAAATGATCGAGCAAGTCGATTCCCAGCACTTTACCTGCCGCCAGTAACTGAGCCGTGGCGTTAATATCATCGCGAGTAGGGTCAAGTACACCCGACGGATGATTATGCGCCACAATAACCGCCACCGCACTGTATTCAAGGGCCGGCTGAAATACTTCGCGCGGATGCACAATATTTGCCGTCAGGCTACCAACAGATATGATTTCCTCATGAACAACCTGGTAGCGACTATTTAAGTACAACCCCCTTAGTTGTTCTTTTTGGAGGCTACCCATACTTTTAAGATGCTCGAATGCCTGCTTCGCCGTACGTACATATATTGGCTTTCCGGCTTTTTCTTGGTAAGCACGGCGGCCAAGTTCAAAACTAGCGACGATCTGGCAGGCTTTTGTAAGGGGAATATCGAGTGATTCGGCCAAACGTTCGGGGCTTTTTTCGTTAATAATGGCTCGCTCACCGTATTCGCGTAAAATGCGGTTCGCCATGGCCATTACCTCTTCTTTTTTCGTGCCAACACCAAGTAAAATAGCCATGAGTTCTACGTGCGTAAGATTATTTGGACCCAAGGCCAGCAGCTTTTCTCGCGGCTTGTCCTCTATTGGTAGGTCTCGAACGCGCAAAACATAGCGTGTGTCGCCTTCGCCGATAATAATATCCGAATCGACAAGAGTATAGGGACGGGATAGGGTAAGCGTGTGCATGATAGTATTCACTATACCCGACTTTTTAAAATTAATACAGATACGAACGTTATTTTTTAGAAGTGGGGGGCATATCTTTCTCTTCAGAAAGCAGTGCAAGTGCCAAAGCTGCGAGTATCAATGCCATATCTCGAAATGTAATAGCAAACAGCGAGAAGTTTGAAACGATAATACCGCCGAGAGTCAGAGCTGCAACAAGGGCGGCGTAGCGCACATAGATTCCCAAAATAAGAAACACGGCAATAAGCAGCTCGTATACCGAGAATATTTTTAGTAGCACTGATGCATCGAAATGATCGAGCAAGATACGAGGCAAGTAACCAACCCATTCATCGGGCGCAAGCGTAGAGGAAATCGCCGCGTACAAAAATACAACAGCCAGTGCCGCCCGCAAAAGAAATACTGCTGCTTTTGCATGGTCAAACGCTGGTATCTTCATAAGCAAATTATAGCATGAGAATTCTACAAAAACTTGCTATTCGCCGTGCGCACAGCTACAGCCCCTACCGTCTGCTGCCTTCCTTCTGATACCGGGGACTCGCTAGCCTCGTTAAGCATCAATGCCTCTATAACTCGGCTTCGCATGAACTCCATTTGTTCAGTAGTGGGCGGCTTTACAGACTTCGGCCGCTGACGGCGATGAAGAATCCCCGTTTGATCTTCCGCGTAATAAAGCCCTGATCGTTCATCGCCAGTATAATCGTATAGTATAGCTTTACTTCCATTGTCAGATGTTCCTTTTTGACCAGGCTTCAATCTACTCCAATGGTAGCGTAACACTATCTCGGAATTACCTTCGTGTGTGGCGTCTTGAATAGTAACGCTCCCAAGCAGCCGCAGCTTTTCATCTGAGAGAAATATATCATTCAATTTGACATTTATAGTGTCAACGCCAGCTCTTTGATGGAGGTAACTACTTACGGCCACGACAAAATCGGTAAATGGAAGTTTCTCCAACGCTTCTATACGCGCCTTATCCCAAATATTTGAATGGCGTTGATATTCCCCGGAGTTACTTTTTAATTGCTTAGGAGAGGGCTGTTTTTCTTGTTTCATATATAACTTGGCTGTCTTTCCCATAATTAAATAGAGCGGTTATCCGCCCTATTTAATTATTCACATACTGCAATTATTTTTTCTCTTTATCCTTATCATCAACAACTTCGCCTTCAACCGGTTCATCACCTTTTTTCTCATCAGCCTTGTCGTCTGATTTTTCAGATTCTTCTTTGGCGGCTGCTTCGTATAATTTAGCACCGATTGTCTGGATTTTTTCCATCAGCTCTTTACCAGCCTTTTCAAGCTCGTCTTTATCGGTAGCATCTTTGTGCTTTTTCGCTTCTTCAACGGCTTCAACAATTACTTTTTTATCGTCATCGCTGATTTTGTCTTTGTACTCATCGGGCATTTTTTCAGCCTGGTAAATAGCGTTTTCAAGTGTATTGCGGGATTCAACGGCCTCACGCTTTTTCTTGTCTTCATCGGCGTGGGCTTCGGCCTCTTTTTGGGCTTTTTCAATGTCGTCTTTGCTCATGTTGCCGCTGTCTTGAATAGTAACGCTGTTTTCCTTGCCAGTGCCCTTGTCTTTGGCGGTCACGTTCAAAATGCCGTTAGCATCGAGGCTGAAAGTCACTTCGATTTGCGGAACACCACGAGGTGCCGGCGCAATGCCAGATAACTGGAAGAGTCCAAGTTCTTTGTTGTCTGTGGCCATTTCACGCTCGCCTTGCAAGACACGAATTTCTACTTGCGGCTGGTTGTCAGCGGCTGTTGAGAAGGTTTCAGACTTACTGGTTGGAACAGTACTGTTACGTTCAATCAGCTTTGTAGTGACACCGCCCATAGTCTCGATACCAAGGGATAGTGGCGTCACGTCAAGCAAAAGTACGTCTTTAACGTCACCGGCAAGCACACCGCCTTGAATAGCAGCACCTACGGCAACGACTTCATCGGGGTTGACACCCTTTAGCGGGTCTTTACCAAATATTGACTTTACCTTTTCAACTACCGCAGGCATACGGGTCATACCACCAACCAACACGATTTCATCGATGTCGGCAGCTTTAAGATCGGCGTCTTTCAGGGCTTTTTCAACAGGTTCAGCTAAGCGCTGAATCAGGTCTTTTACCAGGTCTTCAAGTTTTGAACGAGTCAGTTTGTACTCGAAGTGCTTTGGGCCATCGGCATCGGCTGTAATAAATGGCAGGTTAATTTCGTACTCAGGAGTACTTGAAAGTTCTTTTTTAGCCTTTTCAGCCTCGTCTTTAAGACGTTGCATGGCTGCTTTGTCGCCTTTAAGATCAATACCATCGCTCGATTTAAATACATCGAGGAAATGGTTAACGATACGGTTGTCGAAGTCTTCACCGCCAAGGTGCGTATCACCGTGCGTAGAACGAACTTCGAAGACGCCATCACCCAGCTCAAGCACCGAAACATCAAATGTACCACCACCAAGGTCGAATACCACGATCTTTTCTTCTTTTTTCTGGTCAAGGCCATAGGCAAGCGCGGCTGCGGTTGGCTCGTTAATAATACGCTTTACCTCAAGGCCGGCAATCTTACCGGCGTCTTTGGTAGCCTGACGCTGTGAATCGTCAAAGTAGGCGGGAACGGTAATAACCGCTTCGGTCACTTTTTCGCCCAAAAACGCTTCGGCATCTGCCTTGATTTTTGAAAGAATCATAGCCGATACTTCTTCTGGCGTGTATTCTTTGTCGCCCATCTTTACTGCAACGCCATCGCCTTTTTTAACGATTTCATAGGGCATAATGTCATGGTCTTTTTGTACTTCGTCATCGCTAAATTTGCGGCCGATAAGACGCTTTACACCATAGATAGTGTTTTTTGCATTCGTGACGCGCTGGCGTTGGGCTACTTGCCCTACCAAACGTTCACCGGTTTTGTTAATCGCTACCACGCTTGGCGTTGTGCGATTGCCTTCGGCGTTTGCAATAACTTCTGGTTTACCGGCTACCATGTACGCAAATGCGCTGTTGGTAGTACCAAGGTCGATTCCAATAATTTTTCCCACGGATTGTTTCCTCCTGTTAGTAATTCATCAAACTATATCTGTCATATATTTTAGCACTCTGCTTAACAGATTGCCAATATCCTTATTATAATAAAATTGGCACTCTCGTGTCAAGAGTGCCAACTTACTAACGATACTGATGTAATTGCGAAACAGTTACCAGCTGGTACCCCTGAGAAACAAGCTCAGGAATAGCTCGAACCACCGCCTCTACCGATGTAGGGTGAATATCGTGCAATAAGATCACCCGCCCATCGGCAGCCCCGGCCATAATTCGGTCGTACACCACCCGAGAATCACGGTTAAGCCAGTCAAGCGTATCAATGCTCCATAGCTGCATTGTCAGGCCGTGAGCGTTTAAGTACGATACAACCGCCCCGTTATAGACACCTTCAGGAGGACGCATGAGCACTGGCGTATAGCCGCCCGCAACACTTTCGATGGCATGCTGAGTATCCTGAATCTGTTGTTGCAGATGGTCATACGATAATACCGTTAATTTCGGATGATTCCACGAATGGTTACCAATCTCGTTACCTTCTGCCACCGTTCGCTGCACCGTAGTGGCAAACGGCAAAACCTGACGGCCAATCACAAAAAAGGTAGCCCGCGAATCGTATTTTTTCAACACATCGAGCACTTTTGGCGTCAGACTGCCCGGTCCATCATCAAAACTAAGTGCCAGCAATTTGCCTTTTGGATCGATTATCACCTCGTGATGCGGCATCGTTTCAATAGCATAGACAGGTGGCTCTACCACGCTCTGCACCAGGCTTGTATCGACACGCTGAAATGGCTCTTTTAGTACATTTACCAGAAGTTCTTTTTTTATAGCGATAGGTACAATTCCTTCGGTAGATGTCAGTTGATGCGGATTTATATACACAATAAGCCTGTCATCATCGAGCGTATAGTTCCTGCTGCCAGCCAGCTCAAAGGTTAGTAGATGCACCAGTTCGGGTGATGAAAGCACCCCGGGAGTATCGTGCTGAAAATAGTCATGAAGAATTCGTGCCAATAAGGCTTCGGCCGCCTTTTTATCGTTAAAAATAGCCGAAAAATCAAGTTGTGTTTGTGCGACAAGATCAAATGTCATCATCTTTTGCGATTCTACCACCGGCTGATTAACTACTTGCTCACGCGAGTGAAATACAACTGTTGTTGTACGCGTACCATAATGCAAAATGGTGTATTTGATCGTTATATTACTACCCGGATCGTCCTTTTTAATGCCCAGTTTATGTAAGAAATCATCTACCTGGTGCGTGGCGTAGTTTCGCAGAATCATATCTACTTTTTCAACATGGAATACAGGATAGGTTATGTCATAATTTTTAACAATTGTATCGCTCCTGCTCACTTGTGCACTCACTACATTCCTCTTTAACGTTGGTACGGGAGCGGCACGAAAAAAGAGAAAAAGACAAATTCCCGTAAGTACGAAACCACTCACAAACATAAGGATGCTTGCGAGTGACTGATTTTTCTGGCTTTGACGTATCACCCTATGTATTATCATACATTCCTAGGGAGATAGCTAGTTTGTCGTCTTACGACGGAAGAGCCAAGCAGCAACCGGTACCGAAACAACCAGAATACCAATACTCCATACTGTTGCCCACAGCGCAGAGTCATTCATGGGTGTACCAATAAGTAGTGAACGGACAACATCTACCATGTGCGTTACTGGCTGATTTTCAGCGAAGGCCCGCAGCCATGGAGTCATAGTGGCGGGGTTTACAAACGCACTACTGGCAAACGTTAATGGGAAAATAACCACGAACGTGAGATTCTGGACGGCTTCGACACTCTTTGCGAGCACGCCAACTATGGCCGATAGCCACGAAATGGCCAGCGTAAAAAGTATAATCAGCCCAACCACTGCCAGCCACTCAGTAAATGTTGCCGTTGGGCGGAAGCCAATCACAAGACCGGCAACGATCATCACAAGGGTTGAAATACCATTACGGAAGAGGTCTGAAACCACGTGGCCATTGAGTACGGCGAGGTTCGACATCGGCAGCGAGCGGAAGCGATCGA
>DATHGD010000031.1:0-12381 GCA_035317765.1 Saccharimonadales bacterium (SeqCode)
CCGCCCGCACTTCGGGTCCTGTCAGTACAATGCCGGCAACAATTTCGTCACCCAGTTCGTAGTCAAAGCGCGCCCTTCTGTTGAGGACGGCTTTTTGTATTGGTTTTACCTTTTTTTTCTGGGCCATGATTATTTATTGTAACAGATGTGAGCGAATAAGGCTTTCGGTTAAGCCGGGCGCCTTTACCGGCGTATGATGACCGGTATCAACCAAGTGGTAAGAGATGGTGTTTGGCAGTTGAATATCATGTATATTTTTTTGATACATGGGGCGATCGTGCCTGCCCGTTACAAGTAACGTAGGAATGTGTATCTTTGTAATATCATCGAGAAATTCCGTGGCTAAAATGATAGTCTGGTAGCTACTTTCGCGGGCATTGTAACTTGCCCGGACGCTATCGGTAAAATTAATTGGTGAACGCTTGGTTGAATGTCTGCGCGGCAACGCTTTCAAGCCCGACCATAGCAGACGTCGAACACGTGAATAAAGGATGGCGCGGTAATGTATGCCGGTGGCCTGAAACGCTTGGGTGGCTTCATAGTTACTAACGAACATTGGCGGGTTAAAAAGTTGCAAAGCAGCTACATTGGCCGGGTATCTCAGTGCGTAACGCGCTGCAATAAGTGCGCCCATAGAGTGGCCAAGAAGCGTAAAAGGCGCATGAACGTTGAGATGATCGAGCGTGTTTTTTATTGCCTCGACGTGTACATCGTACGAGTGAATAACCGATGGTTTTGGAGACAGTCCAAAACCCAGTAAATCAATGGCAACAACGGTATGGGTGACGGAAAGATTTTTTCGAAGCTTGCTAAAATAATGCGATGAAGCCAAAAAACCGTGCAGCAGCACAATAGTTGGGCCCTTCCCTGTTATTTCTGTGTGAAGGATATATTTTCTCACCTTTTTACTGTAGCAAAAAGCTCACTTCTGTCTAGGGTTATGCACATAGCCAACACATACTTGGCGTAGGTAACGAAATGGTTTATAGTGGACCGGGCTTTTCATATAAGAAAAGGGTGGGAATTATGATGGAAAGCGTTAAAAATCGAATAAAAAACCAAACGTGGTTTTTGCTCTTGAAAACCTGGGGGTCATCGCACTTTTGGGCTTCAAATAAAATTCAGGTAGTATTTCTTGCTATTGTTATTCTATTCTGGTGGCGACAGACAGAGGGCGTGCTTCATAATGTTGCGCCTCTTGCTGGCTGGGTGATTTCAGCTGGGCTGGCTGTATGTCTTTTGGCTACAATTGCATGGGAGGGATTTCGACTCGCAAGAGGAAACGCATCAGCAATGGCTGTGTTGCAGTTTCTTATTATCATTGCAGGGAATAGCCTTGTCCTCGTTCTTATGATTGCAAGAGGTATAGACTTTAAGCCACCAGATATGGTAATTTTCGCAGTCGGGGCTACAGGCGGCGGAGTAATCGCCTCTTTTATTGTTCGCAAGAAGTTCGGATGGAAGTCGGCATGGGCAAAGTGCTGGTATAGTGTTTCACTTAAGGCAGCACCGCAGGTTGTCCAGGCGTACTGGTTACTAGTCGGTATGGGCTCGCTTGATGCTTGGAGCGTTGTGTTCCTGGTATTGCAAGGCGTTGGTAGATTCATGCTTGCTCAAAAAGAATGGAGTGAATCTCAAGAAGGCAGTCATGAACGCCGCAATAATGCCCAGGCGCTTCGGGTTGGGACAGGCCTCGACCTTGTAACGATCATTTTTGTAGCAATAGGAGCAGTGATCAATGCTGCTTCCTGAAAAAGGCGCGAGAAGGATCACGAAGTACGTCACTGCGCTTCACACTAGCAAGTACGAGGCGGTGCATGCCGTCACTCTGCTTCATACAAAGCTGCGGAAGTGGTATATGCGGCATGTGGTCATTCACGGTACGCTTGGGGGCATCAGCAAGCCTCGTTATACGGCGATTGGCTTTTTGAACCCGCGTTGGTGGGCCGAAGAGTTTCATGACGTAGACGAACTTCTGCGCACCGATAAAAGCAGGCCGATGGGAAAGACGTTTACAGAGGCGAACCTTGCTGTATTTCAAAACCGCTTGCTCGTCTTGCCTGTTCCTTCGTGGGTATTGCCTCGGCAGCTACGCCAAGAAGTTACGGACTCTCCCCAGGGGTCCTGGTGCCTTGAATACTACATGTTCATGGCCGACTCATCAACCGATGGTCTGCGGCCGTATTCAGCAATTTTGGAGGTGTGCCCTACTCCCCATGTGCTGGTGCCCCGCAAATGGTTGGGGCTGCAATCGGTATGGCGGGTAGCTGGACGCAATGATGCTTTTACGGCTTACATGACCACCACGCAAAAACCGAAAGGACTCGTTGACATGTTACTGCTTTTCGCTGCCCGCTTGCTGGGCGCTGTGGTGGCAGTTGCTGGAATCCTTGGCGCATATCCGGGCGTACTTCGTGCCCGTAAGAAAGAGGTCGCTTTGAGCGAATAGCTCGGCACTCTTTCTGTACTTCATGTGCCCGGTCTCTTCTTTTTTGAGGAGACCGGGCATTTTTTAATTTATCTGTATACTAAGGTCATGTATAAACGAATTCTTCTCAAGCTCTCGGGTGAACAGCTACAAGGTAAGTATGACGGAGGGTTCGATGCCGAACGTGCCAGTTGGATTGCCGATGAAATTAAAAAAGTAGAAGCAACAGAAATTGTGGTGATGATCGGCGGCGGCAATTATGCCCGTGGTGCGCAGCTGCAGGGCGGCGGCGTGGGGCGCGTGACAGCTGATAATATTGGTATGCTTGGCACTATGATGAATGCTCTGGCACTTGCCGATGTGTTTAATGCGAACGACCTCCCTGCTCGTGCTCTTACTAATATCAGGGCCGATCAAGTTGCCGACCAGTTTACTCACCGCCGGGCGCTTAATCACCTGGCGAAGAAGCGCGTGGTTATTGTAGCGGGCGGGATTGGCCGGCCCTACCTTACTACCGACACGGCGGCAGTTAACCTGGCGCTTGAACTTGAGTGTGATGTTATTTTAAAGGCCACCAAGGTTGATGGCGTATATACTGACGACCCGATGAAAAACCCTGAAGCTAAAAAATACGAACGGCTTACTCTAAAAGAAGCAGTGGAACAGCCAAAAATCCGCGTTATGGACAAAGCTGCCATTGCCCTTGCCTACGACCATTCGCTGCCCATTGTTGTGTTTAAGCTGCTTGAAAAAGGTTCTATTGCCTCGGTAGTACGTGGTGATGCAATTGGAACGACCATCTCATAAACTGATCGGGTTCATTTAGTACCGAAGGACTACTTCGCCTATATTGCATGATTTAGCAAAATGTGCTATAATTGTATTTATCGGATCTATTTGGTCTGTGTACCGAGCTCGGGGAGAGATAATGCCTGACATTGACAACGAAGCAGCTAGCGCAAAGGCCAAGATCCTCAAAGCTCGCCGGGTTGAGCTCGAACAGCTTGCTCGTACCGCCGCCGAAAGGATTAAGACTCTCAAAGGACCTAGGTTCTCAACGGGTTATCGCTATCCTGTCAAAGGACTTGGTAGCGACATTGTGGTCTGGACCGTATCCAAATCTGCTATTTCGGGAGAGATACTTGGTCTCACGGAGAGCGGACAGCTTGTGCGGGCGGATCTGATCCGTACTGCCCTGCTCTCGTCCAGAGAATGGTGGTCTGACTACTATCTGGTCGATCTGTCTAACCTTTCTGCCGATGAGCGGTCAAAAAGGAGAATCCTTCAAGAGGCAATAGCCGAAGGGTAGCCCGTCCACATCGTTCATTGTCCACCGAGCTATGGGAACACCGTCACCACCACACCTTGAAAAAGGCGCCGCGGTGATCACGGTGCTTTTTTCATGTCTGGAGTTTATCGTAAAGAGTTTAAAGCTGCTTAATTGCCGCGAGTAGCACGGTTGCCGAGGTACTCCAGTTAAACTGTTGAATGTGTTTTTTGCCGGCGGCTGATAGTTTTTTAACGGTAGCAAGTGAATCGAGTTCTTTAATACGTTCGGCAAACTCTTGCGGCTGATTGGGGCCAAAATAAAGGGCGCCTTCGCCAGCGACTTCGCGGTGAATAAGGAGATTACTCACGACTGCCGGCACGCCAAGTGCGGTTGCTTCGGCCAAGGGTAGACCGTACCCTTCATCGCGGCTGGCACTTACTAGTACAGCATCATTGGCGAGTATTTTTGCATACTCTGCATCGGTGACACCCCCATGAAATACAATCTTGGCATCTTTTGGTGCACACTCTTTTAGTTCGGCTTTTCGCGCTGGCGAAATGCGGCTTAAGAAGTGGAGCGTTCGTCCGGGTAGAAACTCCATGCCGGCAATAAGCGCTTCAACGTTTTTGTAGCGCATGAATGAACCCATATATACCAGGTTTTGCGGTGATTTTTTGAGTACAACGTCCTTGTCTAAATAAGCCCGAAGCTGTTGCGGGGCGTTCGGCACTACAATAACCGGTCGTTTAGTAAGACGCGTTGCAATAATATCCCGCTTACTGATTTCGCTTACTGTGGCTATTGCATCGGCCTGATTAAGCGCTATCCGCTGAGGCGCGTACGTAGCGTGATACAGACGCCACCCAAAGCGTATTAAAGGGTTAAAGTCTGCTGGTGGAGTGCGGTGGCGATAATAAATAAGGTCGTGCAGCGTTAAGATAAGCTTGAACTTTCGCCCCATCGAGCCCATGGTTTGCATGGGACTTACTACCACATCGGGCTTATATTTGTTTAAAATGAGTGCGGTAAAAGGCTCGCGCGGTGAGGTTGGTGCGTGAATAATGATGTATTCACTGTTTTTTGGCAAAAACGCCAACTGGGCTTTGTCGCAGATAATAAAGGTAACGGGTGCAAGACGCGACAGCGCGCTTCCCAGTTCGGCGCTGTAGCGGCTGACGCCATTGTGGAAGTCGGTTCGGATATAACGGGCATCAAAAAAAAGTTTCATGTCTTTTCGATTATATAGCGCAAGCGAGCGAAAACCAACTGCGTGGTACAATAAGGCTATATGAAAATCCTTATCGCCTCTGATTTACACTGGCCGACCTATAATGGTGTGGCAACATTTAGCCGCAACCTGGCAAAGGGTTTGAGCGCCCGTGGCCACGAAGTACTGGTCATTGCCCCCAGCCAAACTGGCAAAAGTTACGAAGAATACGATGGTAATTATTTAGTGAAACGAACCGCTTCGGTGACCTTCCCGTTTTACCAGAATTTTCGCATTTCGCTGACACCGCAAATGGAAGTTAACCGTATTATTAAAGAGTTTCAGCCCGATGTGATTCATATTCAAATGTCCCTGATGATTGGCTATGCCACCCGCAGCTGCGCGCTTAAATATAACATTCCGCTTGTTGCTACTCATCATGCAATGCCAGAAAATCTTATGGATAATATGCGATTACTCGCCCCTTTGTCGCGCCCGATCCAATACCTTATGACCGAATACTGGGCGCGTTTTCACGCCAAGGCAGATTACGTTACGCTGCCAACGCAAGCGGCAGTTGAGCAATTCGGGGAAGATCGGGTGCCTGCGCCGTTAGAGCCTGTGTCAAATGGAATTGACCTTTCGCAGTATATGCCTGGCGTTCCCAGCCCCGCTATTTACGAAGAATTCACTATTCCTAAAGATAAACAAATTGTTTTGTATCTGGGCCGCATTGACGCTGAAAAACATGTGAATGTCTTACTCAAAGCATATGCAAAAATTATGAATGCTACGAATCACCTGGTAGTCGTTGGGGACGGAACCGATGTCGAACGCCTTAAAACCCTGGCACATACCCTTGGTATTGAGGAGCAGACTACTTTTACGGGTCGCGTCACCGATGAAGCCAAAATAGAGCTTCATAAGGTAGCCGATGTCTATTGTATGCCCTCCCCTGTTGAGCTGCAGTGTATTTCCCTGCTTGAATCTATGGCAACTGGCAAGCCGGCCGTTGCAGTTGACGCCGGTGCGGTTGGCGAGTTATGCCAAGATAACGTTAACGGTTTTCTTTGCGTCAAAGACGATGACGAAGCAATCGCTACGGCGCTTGGTCGTATTTTAGGTGACGAAAAACTTCGCACGGCCTTTGGAAAAAAGAGCCTGGAAATTGCCAAAACGCACGATATTCAACATACGCTCGATCGTTTTGAAGAAATTTATACTAGTGTTATTGCTGCAAAAACGCCTGTATTGCAGTAGCCGCTTCTGCGGGTTTTTCGTAGTGAATGAGATGGCCGACATTTTGCAGCGTCACAAGCGTGGCACCCGGTATTTTTTTAGCTAAGTCTTGTTGTTTTTCAAGCGGCGTAATGTCATCTTTGTCACCAACGATCAGTAGTGTTTCTACGTTTAGTTTGTGAACCGTTTCGGTCACGTCACTGGTGACTGATGCCCGGAAAGCTTCGGCTACCACTTGCGGGCTGGCAAACGTACTGAAATGGCGTAAATGCTGGTCGTGAATAAACTCCAGCATGGCCGGGTCTTTGGTTTTTGCCATAGTTTTGCTCATAACCTTCACAATCGCTTTGTTGGCAAGCCACGGTTTGCTTGCTGCTGGGGGCAATGTTCGTCCCAGCCAGTAATACATAATTGCCAGGCGCGTCATAACGCCGCGAGGGCCCTGCAGCGCCGGTGCGCTAATGGGGTTAACAAGAATTAGCTTATCAATTGCCTCCGTATGCTCGGCAGCGAAGTGGCTGGCAATAATACTGCCAAACGAATGGCCCAAAAGCACCGGTGACGCGTGAAGCCCGAGCGCAGCAATAAAATCGTCAAGAAATGTAACGTAGCTTTCAAGCGAATGCGGCTGGTCGGCAAAGGCTGGGCTTTCTCCAAACCCCGGTAGGTCGGGCACGATAATCCGATACATCGGTAGCGCCTCAACAATTTTTTCAAGGCCATGGTGCGTGCCGCGAAAACCATGCACCATTACAATCACCTGCTTTTTACCCGGGTTGTATTCCCAGTATGAAACAGAGGTGTTATTGGAAAGTTGGAGGGTGTGTTTGGCGCTCATTTTCTTTAGTATATCAGCTTAATGATCAAGCGCAGCAGATGGACAGCTGTGATTCGATCCCAGACTTCTGTACCACTTCTCGATAATAGATATGATTTGGTTCGAGCTTATGGACTGTTTTTGTTAGCTTATCTGTTTACGACATCTAAACTAAGTTGACTATCATTTGTCCGCTTTTCTTTTGGTATAATAGATTCATATATGAATAACAATGTAAACATTTCTAAAGTAGCACTGGAAGCATTTCCTATACTTTCAGGCGCAACATTTATTAGGCAACTTGCTTCGCCCGTTCCTCTAGTCCCTGATACTACTTTTGATATTTTCACTACAGACTCACGAGCCTTCTTGGCTCTAGTAACCACCGATTATGCAGACCCTCAGGATCAGAGTATAGAATTAAAGAATATTTCTGGACAGTATGCATTTGAATTTGTGGATCTTCTTAAGCCACATAATAAAAATAATGAAGTTACTGAAATTCTTGCGCATGACGACATCGAAGGCGACTTTCTTGTTTACGAGCCTTACAAAAATCATAGACGCTGCTACTATTTAGTAAATTTAAAAACTCAGTCCGAGTAGCTGATTCTACAGACGTGCAGTTCAGTTCAAATCCTATAGAAAGTTCGAAACTTAGATCCTAGCGTAACCTATTCTGGTTCTAATTTCGTACATAGTGCTGTACCATTTCTATGGTGTATAGAAGTTAAATATTTTGATCTGATACTATATAATAAAACGCATGCGCAGTGACATTATTCAATCTCGTAAATATAATCCAGATATCGCAGGTGATGAGCTGTCTTTAAAGATAGCTAGCTATTCTGCGACAGCAAGATACCTCGCTCATAAGCTAAAAGATCACGGGCTAACCATATGTGAACTCTGCTGTGGCATAGGCGTTAGTCTCATTGAACTATCGGCGATGTTTGAAAAAGTAATAGGTGTTGATAATGACCAATCGGTTATAGATGATTGCAAAACCAACCTTGAGCATGCTCATATTGCCAATTATGAGTTACTGCTTGGCGATGTAAGCGCAAAGAATATACTGCAAAAAATTCAGGCTGACGTTGTTTTATACGACATCCCCTATTGGAGTAATCATAACGGAAAGATAAATCCAGATAAACAAAACCCGAAACTCGATCAATTAGTAGCTAACGTTCGAGAGCTCATTACTAGCAATATTGTTATATACACTCCAACTCACATGACATACGAAAATATTCGACAGGAATTGGGCGAATGTGAATATCTTGAAATATGGCTGAACGGTAAACATGACAGAAATTTCGTCTTCTTAGGCTCACTTATGCAAGCGCCAGGTAAAGCAAAGATCGAGCTAAACGACTAGTAGACTGGTTCTAATTTCATTCAATACGCTGTACCAAATCTCAAAATTATTATTTCAATCTCTAATTTTAGTTCTAATTATTACTTGACCAAGTTGGAATTAGGAACCTATTGCAAAAACTACTTCTGGCCGTTCCATTCATCTAGAAATTCCTGAAGAAAAAGCTGCATAAACGCATCTCTTTGAATGGCGATCTCTTTTGCTGTTTCTGTATTAAGCTTGTCCTTAATAAGTAGTAGTTTTTCATAGAAGTGGTGTATTGTTGAACTTTCTGATTTTTTATAGTCCTCACTTGACTTGAATTCCTGCTGCTTATACTCAGGATCGTAAAGTAGTCTTGAACGACTACCCCCATAGGCAAAGGCACGACCAACACCTATCGCACCGATTGCATCCAATCGATCAGCGTCTTGCACGATATTAAATTCTATGGAGTCGTCCTTTTCCGAGGCGTCAAAAGATTTGCTATAAGACATAGTCTTAATTATCGACATCACCTTATTAATTATTTCGGCAGGAACGTTTTGACTAGCAAGAAAGTTTTCTGCTATCGAATAGTCATCATTGTCTTTATTGATAACTTTTCTATCGCCAACATCATGGAGTAGTAGAGTAAGTTCAATGACGAGCCAATCGCCTCCTTCTACAGAATGAATCTTTCGAGCAATATTGACTACGCGAACCACATGCCACCAATCATGACCCGTTCCCTCACCTGCTAATCGGCTTTTTACAAATGTTTCCGTACTCTGTAGTAAGTTATTGCTATCCATGAGTTAATTATAACTCAACAAGTTGGTTCTCGTTTCATACAACACGCTGTACCATTTCTAAGCTGACAGATACAACTTAGTTCTGACTTTTTTAGTATCTCAGGAAGCTTCAAGTACCTTGCGCAGTTCATCCGCGTGTTTATCTAAAACATACGGCAACTGCGAATGGAGCGGTTTGGGCATAGTGTCGAGCGTGAACCATCCCGAATCGTCAAACTTATGCGGCTCATTAATACGTACTTCATCAGGATCTACTTTTACTAAAAAGTCTAATGCGAGCCAGTGTGTTTCTTGCCCTGTTGGTAACGTTCGAAATACATCCCGGTAACCTAAAAAGTCTACACTTTGTGCAGCTGCTGCATATTCTTCCTGAACCTCTTTTATGACGTTGTCTTTCGCGCTCAACCCTAAATCAAGTCCGCCGCCGCCAATATCCCACGTTCCTTGTTCATCGCGCGCCTCATTACTTCGCTTGGCCATAAAAATATGCCCAGCACCATCGTGACATATAAAACATGTCGTTATGCCTACATAGCTTATGCCTTTATGCTCTTGAAATGTTTCCGGCAAATTGTTGCTATTCATAGGCACAGTATAACAAACAAAAAAGACTTCAAAGTTGAAGCCTTAGGCTATGGTCATTTTATTTTAGTCAAGATAAGGAACTCAAATCTTAATATAAATCCATTTTAGTTCTCATTTCATACGATACGCTATACTATTTGCATGAGACTCTATTTATCATCTTTTCGCATAGGCGAAAAACCACAGGACTTAGTTTCTGTTTTTGGATATGGTAAACGCGTTGCCATCATTGCAAATGCAACAGACATGCAAGATGCAGAAGAGCGTCTCACAAAAGTACAGGCGGAATCTAGTGTTCTTCAGAATTTGGGTTTCAAAACTGAAGAAATTGATCTGAGAAAATTCTTCTCCAAAAGTAGTGAGCTCCGTTCTGCGCTGCATAATTTTGATTGTATATGGGTTAGGGGCGGTAATGTTTTCCTGCTAAGGCGGCGTTTCGCCAGAGTGGCTTCGATGAAATACTAAAAGAGCTGCTTGATAAAGACCAGGTTGCTTATGGCGGTTATAGCGCGGGCGTATGTGTCCTTGCTCCTACACTTAAGGGTCTGGAGTTTGTAGATGATCCCTATAGTGTTATCTCGGAATATGAGAGTGAAGTTCTATGGGACGGGCTTGGAATAATTCCGTATTCAATTGCACCGCACTATAAGTCACCACATCCTGAATCAGCCGATGTTGACAAATGTGTCGATTACTTTGAGCAAAATAACATGCCCTACAAAGCACTAAAAGACGGAGAGGTCATACTCGTAAGATAGTTCTCATTTCGTACAACACGCTGTACTATTTCTATGGTGCGTAAAGTTACCATTAAGGACCTCCATCAAGGTTCTTTTTGTTTGTTATAGTGATGATATGCCTAAATTCAAATTTGCTAAATTAGTTCGCGATAAAATAGTTGAACATCAAATCGCATCGGGAGCTACCTCCACCTATCATCAACTAAGCTCTGAGGAGCATAAAAAAGAACTTATTAATAAGATTATTGAAGAATCTCACGAGATCACTCAGGCGAAACCCGAAGAAGTTGCCATGGAAATAGCTGATGTACAGCAAGCACTCGATGACCTTAAAGAGCAGTACGGATTAACCAGTGAGGACGTTGCAAAAGCTCAAGTTGCAAAAAATAAGAAAAATGGCGCTTTCAAAAAAGGTCTCTATGTTGACTACGTAGAGGTAGACAATGACAGTAAATGGGCTACTTACTATCGTGATAATGCTGACCGTTATCCTGAAATAAATTAGCTCTCAAGCATACAAAACGGTTCTCATTCGCGGCAGGGGCCGATCTGATATAATAGTGGAATGTCTAAACTGCCCACTGTTGCGATCGTTATACCCGCTTATAACGAAGAAGAAACGATTGCCAAATGCCTCGACAGCTGCCTGAAACAGTCGTCCCCTCCTGAAGAAATTATTGTCGTTAATAACAACTCGACAGATCAAACAGCTGCCATTGTTAAAAAATATCAAAAAAACTACCCTAACCAGGTTATTCGTCTGTTAAACGAACCGGTTCAGGGTATTATTGCTGCACGTAATCACGGCTTTAATAAGGCGAAAAGCGATATTTTGGGTCGTATTGATGCCGATTCGATTATTTCTGAGAAGTGGGTCGATACTGTGCGCCACACGTTTAGCAAGAAAAAGGTTGCTGCGGCTACCGGCCCGGTGCAATATCACGATATGCCTCTTGCCGACCTTGCTTTTCACGCCGATGAAAAAATTCGTAATACGCTGCACAAAATGGCGAAAGACCATCGCTTTCTGTTCGGCAGCAATATGGCGATTCGCCGCTTAGTATGGCAAGAGATCGGTTCGCTGACCAGCCTTGACCCCGATGATGAATTGCACGAAGATATTGATTTAGCGCTGGTATTATTTGAAAATGATCTTGAAATTGCCTACGACCCAAAAATGATCGGCGGTATGTCGGCTCGTCGGCTTGAAGACTCGCCGCGCGATTTTTACCGCTACGTTATGCGTTTTGAACGTACCTTTAAAGTGCATAACGTGCGTAGTGCTGCAGCCCGGATGCCAATTTTGATTTACTTGCTTATTTACTTTCCTCTTCGGACGGTTCGTAAGTTTTACGATGGCGATACCAACCAATTTACGCTGCAAAAACTTCGTGACGAGCTTTCCGGAGAAAAGTAGCAATTATTTTAGTATGAAAAGGGCGCCCGGTACTACCGCGGCACCCTTTTCGGGTTCACAGGTAGGACTGGGTGCCGGTTTGTGGATTGAGAAAGACATCAAGCTTGAAAAAATCGGCTCGGTGCTCGTCCGTGACGTCACTCGGAAACAGCTGCTGTCTTTGCATCTCTGCAATTTGTATGCGCTGTTGAGATGCTGGGTCTCTTCTCATGTTGCGAACTTGGGTTGCCGCTCTGGGGCGCAAGTAGGCATCGGTGTAGCCAAAGGCGCTCCCAGCAGCAGCGACACCAATGCGCTGTCCATCATCTTCTTTGCCTCGATATATCATAAATCCCATCGTGCTCTCCTTGTGAGATTGACATCGAAATAGTAGCATTGACTCAAAATAAATATGCGCCAGAAATGAAAATAAGGCAAGGGCTAACCCGAAAAGATACGAAAAGGACGCCGGGAAAATCTCCGGCACCCTTTTCGGGTGGAAAAAATTCTCGGCGCCGTGGGTGTTAGACTACTTTGCGTTCACG
>DATHGD010000032.1:0-4602 GCA_035317765.1 Saccharimonadales bacterium (SeqCode)
CGTGAGAAACCTGGGTAGCCTATCACACGCGTTTTCCTGTGAAAACGATGGTTTTTGTGTTGTCTTTTTTTTCACGTGAAGTTAATCACTATTTAAGAATTCTACTTATGAAACTAGCCAAAACATACGATCCCAACCAATACGAACCAACCATTTATGCTATGTGGGAAACCTCTGGTGCATTTGCCCCAACAGGGAAAGGTGAGCCTTATAGTATTGTTATGCCTCCGCCAAATGCCAACGGCAATCTTCATATTGGCCATGCGCTTACCTTTGGCTTACAGGATATTCTTGCCCGCTATTACCGCATGAAGGGAAGAGACGTCATTTATTTGCCCGGTGCCGACCACGCAGGGTTTGAAACCTGGGTAGTATACGAGAGGGAACTGGAAAAAAAGGGGCAAAGCCGGTTCGATTTTAGCCGCGAACAACTGTACAGCCAGGTATGGAATTTTGTACAACAACACCGTGGCAACGTTGAGTTGCAGCTTCGTGCCCTTGGCCTTAGCGCCAGCTGGAACGATTTGGTGTTTACTCTTGATAAAAAGGTGACTGACACCGTTTACGGCACGTTTAAGCGACTATGGGACGAGGGGCTTATCTACAGAGGCGAGCGAATCGTAAACTACTGCACGGTGCACCAAACAAGCTTTGCCGACATTGAGGTTGATCACAAAGACGAAAAAGGGAAATTATGGAATATTGCGTATCCTACCCTCGATAAAATAGGCGAGGTCATTATTGCCACGACTCGCCCTGAAACCATGTTTGGCGATGTGGCCATTGCCGTCCACCCCGATGATGAGCGCTATAAAGAGCTGGTAGGCACGCGTGTATTATTGCCGCTGACCGACCGTGAGATTCCTATTATTGCCGATGCGTATGTTGATCCGGCGTTTGGCACCGGTGCCGTCAAAATTACCCCCGCTCACGACCCTAACGACTTTGAAGTAGGGGAGCGACATAAACTAGAGCGTATTCAGGTTATTGGCTACGATGGAAAAATGATGAATGTCCCTTCGCAGTTTGAAGGCCTCGACATCGAAACAGCGCGTAAAGCCGTACTTTCAGCCCTGGAATCGGCCGAGCTTATTCGCAGCGAAGAAACCATCGAGCACGCCGTTGGCCACTGTTACAAATGCAACAGCGTAATTCAGCCGCTTATTAAGGACCAGTGGTTTTTAAAGGTAAAACCGCTTGCCGAGCGTGCCATTGCGGCTATTGATAACGGCGATATTTCGTTTACCCCTAGTACCCGTAAGCACGCCTTAACGCAGTATTTCCACAACCTTCGCGACTGGAACATAAGCCGGCAAATCCCCTGGGGAATTCCTATTCCAGCCTTTCAAAGCACCACCAACCCCGATGATTGGATTTTTGATGATCGTGTTGATGAAAAAAGTATTGTTGTTAATGGTACAACATATAACAGAGACGAAGATACCTTTGATACTTGGTTTTCAAGTGGGCAATGGCCGTTTGTGACGACCGATTATCTTGATACCGGTGAGCTTTCGCGTTTTTACCCAAACAGCGTTATGGCTACGGGGGCGGACATACTGTATGCGTGGGTAGCGAAAATGATTATGCTGGGCCTCTATGCCACCGACAAAGTACCCTTTACGCACGTGTACCTGAATGGGCTTGTCATGGATGAAAAAGGCCAAAAAATGAGTAAATCAAAGGGTAATGTTATTAACCCAATGGAAATGCTAGCCGAATACGGCTCGGATGCACTTCGCCTTGGCATTGTATCGTCTCGTAGTGCCGGGCAAAATCAGGCATTTGCCAGCAGTAAAATCGTTGCTGGACGCAATTTTTGCAACAAACTATGGAATATCGCCCGTTTTATTGAAGGTAAACTCGGGGACCACGAACGCGCTCACACCCCAGAACCAAAAAGCCTCGTTGACCACTGGATTATTGGTGAACTTAACAACGCTGCTGCCGATATTGATAAGCAACTCGCTAATTATCGCTTTGCCGAGGCCAGCGAAACTATGTATCACGCCATCTGGGACAACGTTGCCGACTGGTACGTTGAGGCTAGTAAAACCCAAGACAACCCTGCAATGCTGGCCTGGGTACTCGATACTAGTCTTAAAATTGCCCATCCATTTGCCCCGTTTGTTACCGAAACTATTTGGCAATCACTTAACTGGCACAACGACCTGCTTATTACGACCCCTTGGCCTACAGAAGTAGCCTACGATGAAATCGCCGCTGCCGAATTTGGTCGCCTGCAAAAACTAGTGGTCGAAGCCCGCTACGTTATCGCTGAACTTCCGGGCAACGAACGTTATACGCTGCTGTATCAAAACGACTCGCTTATTGCCGATAACACCGAGTTGATTAAACACCTTATTCGCCTTAAAGATATTCAACCCACCGATCAAGCCCGGGGACTACGTCTTGCTAGCTCCAACAGAGAAGCATGGCTTGATGTAAGCGAAGAAACACTATACGAACATCAAACAAACCTTGAGGTTCGCCTCGCTGAAACCCGCCAGTTCGTAATCACCCTTGAAGGGCGCCTGAATAACGAAAGTTACGTAGCAAAAGCCCCAGCGCGCCTCGTAGAAGAATCACGCGAACAACTTGAATCAAAAAAGGCTCTTATTGAGCGCCTTGAAGCTGAACTTGACGTACTGCGCTAGTACTATTTGCCACACCTCTTAAAGTGGCATAAAGTAGTAGAGGACCTTCTCTACGAAAGGGATGAACGTTGAAAAAACTTGTACATGTCACTTCTGCTATTCAGTTATGGGACAGGCACGACAGAGTTGCTGTTTTTCTCAATAAAGACCTGGCAAAAAAGCGGGTACGTCTCTATGATCCTCTAGGTGGAACTGTTAAACTTAACGCACAAACAGGACATCAGGCGGCAGAAACACTTGAGATAGCGAACCATGACTTCGTCACTCCTCCATATAATACTTATAAAATGCACTTTCGCATTCAGGAATCGCTTCTTGCCTCTGTCAAAAGTACTATTCTTGAGTGGACGGCATTTAATAGTGCAACGATGGATGTACAAAGCCTACTGTGTGACAAGGCACACATCTTTGAGAGAAGTTACTTACTTCCACGGATGAAAGCCTACCTCCCAGGCACACTTACTCTCAGCTACGTAGGCTATAAGGAGGCGGAGTTTTATTCAACCCGCTATTTTACGTGGGTCTATAGGCTCAACTTTCCCGACAACAAAACAGGCGAGGCTATCTACGAGAGGATATTAGTAGCAGAAAACCCAAAATTACGCTTTGTCGAGAAGAAGGAGATCGTGCGGGGTATTGATCGTGATGGAAATAAACTCAGCCCAACATGTAGATTTCTTCTTCCCTAAGCGTATCGAGCAAGGCTGTAAATCCTAGGAAACTCCTGGTTGGTGAGCGGATAAAGAGGCATTCAGCCCTTTATCCGCTCACGTGATCTTCGTAGCTGCGTGGCTATGCTGATGAGTCCAAAAGGACGAAAGGTCAACACTCAAGAGTAAGATGCGACCATTGCATTGAACCCTTTTCCTTGTCGTTTCTATTCACTTGTGGATCGCCTTTAGATCCAGTAAAATAGCGCAGGATCATACCTACGAGATAGAAAGTGAACCTAGTGACTATAGTTAATCTTTCGGTGCACATCCGCTGCTGCCTTAATTCAAGCAGAAAGACATCTTTGTACGGTTTGCTGTTTGACTTAAATAAGAAGCAGTATATCCCCGTTAGAAATGCAATTAGCCAGCTAAATGTATCTGCAGCAAAAGAGTTAGTAAATGGCGTTACGATGACACAGAATGATCTTTCTAAATTGAACACCGCCGGAGCTTACCAACTGGACGATGAATTTTTACCAGACATCTATCGCCTGTTCACTCATTCGTATTGGGGCGTAGAGTATGCCCATATGGCATTACCCCTCCTTGCACGGGAAACAGAATTGGATTCTGGTGGCTACACACTAAAATATGCTGGCGTTGCCAAGTTGTGGGAGGGCAAAGTCTTACGTCTCGCAAAGATTTTTGACTTCAAGACTAAAGACAGTTATATTCACCGAGCCGTTTATCGTCCACTGGCAAACCCGCGCTTTTACCTGGCAACGCCAAGAGAAATCACCTCAGGACGAACAACCCCCCAAGAGAAGGGAATTCCACGAGCAGTGATTGATCCAATTTGCAAGTTTCATCTCTCTCCAAAACGCTCACTTTCGTAGAGAATCCATAAATCCCAGATAAACTTTTTGGGTCTTGAAATAATCTTGAGGGACTCCCCCTCAAGATTATTTCAAGCGATCTTCATTGTTTTATAGCCACAAAGATTATAATTTACGTTAAATAAGAGGCAAATTATAACTGTCGAACACGTGATGGCCACGCATGGCATATTTTTGCATAAGGTGTTTTTTATCTTCAAACACGCGGGGTTGGATACGCGGATTTTGTGTATTGAAGTTGCGAACCGACTGTTCAAGTGAGCTGCGTTCGTGGTGGGGGTGCAAATCGTTACCAAGGCTTGCCATTTTTGTATTGGCATCATACGCCATAACAGCGGGGGTAGAAAACCCAACAGCTGTTGCTTTATCAACATGGGTATCGTGAAGTAATACGCC
>DATHGD010000033.1:0-13372 GCA_035317765.1 Saccharimonadales bacterium (SeqCode)
ACTTTTGCATTCCAGTGGATAGCCATAAAGCGGGCATCTACGCGCGGCTCCACTTCCCGAATAGCCTGTAGACTAGAGGTGCTTGGTTGTTTACTGGGGTAGATTCGCTGTACGTACTGAGCGGCGGGTCATTTTGAAGAAAAAAGACACGAGTTACACCATCGGTTTCCATATCTCCAACTTCCTTTGCGTTCCTTGGCCTACGATCTCTGAGCGAACTGTGTAATTATAACTTATAGTGAAGTTATGCCAATTGCCCTCCAGTGTTAGAACGTGACTATTCTATTCCATAGCCTTAACCCCAACCATTGTAGTATTTGGTTTAATAAAAAACAGACTTACCTTACAGTAATAGAGCGTATCTGTTGACTCATTTAAGCAATACGATACAATAGAAACATCAATTTATTTCTCGCCCGCGAGTCAGTCGCGAGTGATATTATAAAAAACGCTTGCTACGCACACTATTTTCGTGTATAATCTACTACTGTTATCTATGGCTAGTCAAAAGGAAGTAATTAAATTGCAGGGAAAGGTGGTGGAAGCACTGCCTAATACTCAATTTAGGGTCGAACTTGAAAATGGCCATAGTATTATCGCCCACATTTCAGGTAAGATGCGCAAGCATTATATCCGTCTTGTACCAGGTGATAAAGTGGAAGTTGAGTTGACCCCTTACGATCTTACTAAGGGCAGAATCAGTTTCCGCATGCGGGATTAAATTTAAAGGAAACAGGAGTCTTACGCGCTCATGCACGTTCAAGCAAGTGTCAAACTAAGAAGTCCTGGTGATAAGTTCGCGCGCCGTAAAGGCCGCCTACGTGTCATCAACAAGAAAAAACCTAGAAATAAGCAAAGGCAGGGTTAAGCATGGCTCGAATCGCTGGGGTAGTAATCCCATCTGAAAAGCAAGTGCAGATCGCATTGACGTATATTTACGGCATCGGTCCACATTTCGCATCGACCATCCTTGCGGCGGCAAAAGTTGAGCCGACCACTCGGGTGAAAGATCTCACCGAGGCTGAAGAACAACGACTTCGCGAAGTAATCGATACCGATTACACCGTGGAAGGCGACCTACAGCGCTTGGTAACAAATAATATTAAGCGTCTGAAGGATGTAAATGCTTATCGCGGTTTGCGACACAAAGCTGGACTTCCTGTAAACGGACAACGCACGCGCACGAACGCACGAACTCGCAAGGGTAAATCGGTTGCTGTTGGTGGTACGCAGAAAAAAGCAACGTCTAAGACGTAGAAAGGAATATGAGATATGGCAGAAGCTAAAACGACAATTCGCAAGAAGCAGCGCCGATCAGTTCCTTCTGGTCAGTTGCACATTCAAGCAACGTTTAACAATACTATTGTGACGTTCACCGACAAAAAAGGTAACAAGCTAACAGCTAGTAGTGCTGGCGCTTGTGGTTTCCGCGGAAGCAAAAAGGGAACAGCCTATGCTGCCCAGATTGCTGCCGAGAAAGCCGCCGAAGGCGTTAAGTCACTTCATGGCATGAACGCAGTCGATGTATTCATTAAGGGTGTTGGACTCGGCCGTGATGCTGCAGTTCGCGCACTTGGTAACTTTGACATTACCGTTGACAGTATTAAAGACGTGACCGGCGTACCACATGGTGGTGTTCGTCCACGTAAGGCTCGGAGGGCTTAACTTATGGCACGAGATACTTCGCCTATTGTGAAGCAAAGCCGCCGCGAGGGCTACGCACTTCACCCTAAAGCACACAAAATCCTCGCTCGAAAATCTACTATTCCAGGCCAGCACGCTGGTGGTCGCCAAGGCAAGCAAAGCCTTTACGCAACCCAGCTTCGCGAAAAGCAAAAAGTTCGCCGTATTTACGGTCTGCTTGAAAAGCAATTCGCTCGCCTCATGAACGAAGCAACCAGACGAAAAGAAGGCCTTGCTGGTGAAAACCTTTTGCAACTTCTTGAACTTCGTATGGACAACGCTGTATACCGCGCCGGATTTGCAACCTCTCGCCGTGCAGCACGCCAGCTTGTAGGTCACGGACATTTTATCCTCAACGATCGACGTGTTGATATTCCATCAATCCGTCTTAAGCCTGGTGACAAAATTGTTATCCGCCCTAAAAGCGCAAAATCTGGTTACTTTGCACAAATCGATGACATCCTAAAGGATTCTGTTCAAGGCCCACTTTCATGGCTGAAAAGCGATGGAAAGAAGCTAACGATCGAAGTAACCGGTCTTCCAAAGCGCGAAGAAGCCGAAGCAGACATTAATGAGCAGCTAATCGTTGAGTATTACTCACGTTAAAGGGTAAGGAGAGAAAGTAATGACAAAAGTAATTCACAATCCAGCGCTCGCTAATATCGATGAGCACAGTGCAACAAATGCAACATTTACTATTGAACCGCTACACGCCGGTTACGGTAACACTCTTGGTAACAGCCTGCGCCGCGTCCTCCTTTCAAGTATTGAAGGTGCTGCAATCGTTGCTTTTCGTATTGAAGGTGCTACACACGAATTCACTACTATCGAAGGGGTAAAAGAAGATGTCGTTGACATCATGCTTAACCTTAAGAATGTTCGCCTAAAGGTTCACACCGATCAGCCAATTGAACTTCGCCTTGAGAAAAAAGGTGCTGGTACTATTACTGCCGGAGACATCAAGGCTTCTGCCGATGTCGACATCATCAACCCAGAGCAAGTAATTGCAACGATTGATGACCCTAAAAAGGCGATTATCATTGACCTCGTTGTTGAAGCAGGCCGTGGCTACCGTACTATCGAAGAATCAAGCGATGAACGTCTTCACAGCGACATGATCGCTCTTGATGCCGTCTTCAGCCCCGTTCTTCGTGTACGTTACAAGGTAGCAAGTACTCGTGTTGGCCAAGAAACCAACCTTGATAAGCTTGACCTCAACATCGAAACCGATGGTTCATTGAGCCCACGTGACGCATTTGAAGAAGCCTCAGCCATTTTGGTTAACCAATATACTGCACTTGCCGGTTCAACTACTGTTGAAGCTGCACCAGCACTTGGTCAGCAGCTAGAAGACGAAACAAACGAGCTCAATACTCCTATTGAGGAATTGAACTTGACTGCTCGTACTGCAAATGCTCTCATCAACAACGAAATCCGTACTGTTCACGACCTTGTCACGCTTAGCGAACAAGACCTCCGCGAACTAAAGGGCTTCGGTTCAAAAGCGCTCGATGAAGTTAAAGATAAACTCGAGGAGCTAGAACTCTAATGCACCGCCACGGATACAAAGGGCGCAAACTGAGCCGCGAACGCGACCAGCGCCGCGCACTGCTTAAAGGTCTTGCGACCAATCTTGTTGAACACCACAAGATTGAAACCACGCTTCCAAAGGCCAAAGAGCTTGTGCGTTATATAGAAAAAGTTATCACTAAAGCTAAAAAAGGTGATCTTCACAACCGACGCCAGGTTATTGCTGCGCTTAACACTCAAGCCGCTGCATTTAAACTGGTAGACGAAATTGCACCACAGCTTACTGGTCGCACCAGCGGTCACGTACGCGTACTCCGCACTCGTCTTCGTGTTGGTGACGGCGCCCAGATGGCAAGCATCGGCTTTGTCGATGAACTAACATCTAAGCCTAAAGAAGAGGGAGAAGCATAATGTCTATTGGCGTTAGAACCTACTCACAAAAGCCAAGCGAAGTAACTCGCCGCTGGATCCTGATTGATGCTACCGATGCACCACTTGGCCGTGTTGCAACACAAATTGCCAAGTACCTTATTGGTAAATACAAGCCTACCTACACACCACACATCGATGGCGGCGACTACGTTGTTGTTATCAATGCAAAAGACACAGTACTTACCGGCGACAAAGAAACCGGCAAGATTTACTACCGTCACAGTGGGTTCCCAGGTGGTATTAAAGATGCAACAGTAGCCGAAGTGCGTGCAAAGCACCCAGAACGTCTTATTGAAGCTGCGGTTAAGGGAATGCTTCCTAAAAACAAGCTATCTCCTGAGCGTATGAAGCGTCTAAAGATTTTTGAAGGCAGCGACCACGCTCACACGGCACAAACTCCAGAGAAAGTTGAGATTAAATAACATGGCTGAAGCTACTTACTTTTATGGCCTCGGACGCCGCAAGAGCGCAACTGCTCGTGCACGACTGTACGCCGGTAAAGGCAACGTTACTATCAACGACAAATCTGCTAGCGATTACCTTTCTGAAAACAAAACACTTCTTGCTGAAATCACCGACCCATTGGCGCTGGTGAACAAGCAAAAAGAGTTTGACGTTACTATCAAGGTAAAGGGCGGCGGTTTGGCCGGTCAGGTTGATGCAATCAAACTTGCGATTGCAAAAGCACTAACCGTTGGTCACGCCGACCTTCGTACGACACTTAAAAAAGCCGAATTCCTACGCCGCGATCCTCGCGAAAAAGAGCGTAAGAAATACGGTCTTCGTAGTGCTCGTAAGCGTGAACAGTACTCGAAGCGTTAATACGCTCACGTCTACAACACAAGAGCCTCTCTATTACGGAGAGGCTCTTGTTATGCGTATAGTAAGCGTAATAAATTGACGGGATGTAAAGGGTCTGCTATAAATAAAATATGCCTTCCAAGGTAGGTGGTACACGAACAACTTAGGAGAGTGGAGATCATGACTACTGCAACGAGCTTGACCAGTGCCATGCGCTTGGCCCTCGAAGCTGCACACGCCCGCGTGCTCACGGATTCTTCTCAATTACCTGAAGAGAGGGTACTAACGATTCTTGCAGGTATCTGTATCGATGCCAAGCAGACACCTAAGGACCTCTCACCTCAACTGATTGATATGCGAAACTTGGCGCTGCTCTACAGGGACATGCGGCGTACCAATCGGATCCAACAGATTCCCACAATCTCGAAGTTGAAGCTGCTTGATGCGCTCAGTAAAACGCTTCGCTTGAACTGAGGTGTTCGATAAATGTTTCCACCCACGGGGGTGACATCGCAATGATGTCACCCCCATAACCATGCCTTGTAAAAATATACTATACTAAATATATGACCCTTGCAGAAACAATCCTTCGGAAATGGCTCACCATCCCATACCCGCTTCATACTACCGTGCAGCGGTCGGCTCTCAAAAAAGCACCTACTGTTCTTTTTCTTCATGGCATTGGTAACTCTGGCGAAGCTTGGCATGATGTAATTGAAAAATTACCCAAGGAATATCATATTATTACCATCGACCTACTAGGCTTTGGGAAGTCGCCTAAGCCCTCCTGGATGACCTACGATGCCCGCCAGCAGGCAAGAGCGGTCATGGCAACGTACCTGCGTCTCCGTGTGCGAGGAAGAGTCGTTATTGTAGGGCATTCGCTCGGCGCCCTGGTGGCCGTAGAGATTGCCAGACGCTATCCGTTACTTGTGCGCTCGTTAGTGCTTTGCAGCCCGCCGTTTTATAAAATCGATGAGACCAAGCGCCGCTTGCTCCCCAGCAGCGACCAGCTCCTTCAAGATATGTACCGGCTCGCCAGCAAACACCCAGAGCAATTTGTTAAAATATCTGCCATGGCCGTCAAACTTGGCATTACCAACAAGTCGTTCAGCCTCACGCGCGACAGCGCTGCCGTCTATATGAACGCGCTTGAAGCCACCGTTATTAACCAAACATCGCTAAAAGATGCCGCAAAGCTAGCCGTTCCGGTGCGTATTTTGCACGGGCGCTTCGATCCTGTAGTAGTACTCAAAAACCTGCGCTTCTTGGCAAATACGAATCCGCAGGTCACCGTTAAAAGTATTCTTGCCTCCCACGAAGTGACAGGCCTATATGTAGATGCGGTCGTAAAAGAAATTATAGAGACGATTGGCAAAAAGTAGCCAGAAAGTAAAAGCAGTATGATAATATGTGTATAGTATGAGTATTAAAACCCGCCAATGAAGGGCGGTTTTAATGAAGATTAAACCAAGGAGAATAGCTATGGAACAAAAACCAAACGGAAACACGCCCGAAAAACCAGAGCAAGTAGCGGCAGCGGAAGATCACAGAGACGCGGTAGAGCGGAATACTGCACTTTTTAGAAGTCTCGAAACACGAAGTCCCGATGGACCATTCAATCCGCTTCGTGCGGCCATTAACGAGGCTATAGAGCGAGCTCGGGCCGAGAACGGCTCACCAGATACACAGAAGTAGGTTATAATAGTAACACTACTATGAAAAAGCCAACAATCCTTACCGGCCTTCGCGCCAATAACGACCTCACGATAGGCAATTATTTTGGCGCAATATTGCCTATGATCGATATGGTCAAGCAAAAATCGGCCGACTATCAGATTAATATGTTTATCCCTGATTTGCATAGTTTTACCACCCCAATCGACCACTCAAAGCTATACGATCAGATTTTACATAACGCCCGGCTGTTTGTCGCCGCCGGCCTGCCGCTGAATAATGACAACATTCATTTGTACCGCCAAAGCCACGTTTCGGCGCACAGTGAACTTACCTGGATTCTTGATTGTTTTACTGGGTTTGGTGAAATGAATCGAATGACAGAATTTAAAGATAAGTCTGCAAAAATCGGCGATGATCGCGTAAGTGTCGGCTTATTTAATTACCCGGTTTTAATGGCGGCAGACATTCTGCTTTATAACGCCGAGCTTGTCCCTGTTGGCGATGATCAACGGCAACACCTTGAGTTTGCCCGTGATATTGCCGAACGCATGAATAGCCGTTTTGGTGATATTTTCACCGTGCCGCTACCCGTTGCCAAGCAGCACGAGTTCTTTGGTAAAGACCAAGGCCTTCGCATTAAAGATTTGCAAAACCCTCTTAAGAAAATGAGTAAAAGCGATGACAGCGGCAAAGGGGTTATTTTCCTTGGAGATGACCCTGCAGTTGCTACTAAAAAGGTAATGTCTGCGACTACCGATGATAAGGCCGAAATTCACTTTGATCGCGAAAACCAGCCCGGTATTAGCAATTTGCTTGAAATTCTAGCCCTGCTTCGCGGCGGCGACTTGCAGCAAACCATTGGTGAGTTTGAAGGCCAAACCAGTTACGGCGACTTTAAAAAGACAGTAGCGGGTGAAGTCGAAAAATTCCTCACCGATTTTCAGGCTCAGCTTAATGCAATTGACGACACTACAGTACTTGAAAAACTAACAACATCGGAGCGTGCAATGAATATAGTAGCCAATGAAACGCTTTTGCGCGCCCAACAGGTCGTTGGCTTACGTCCGAGAGGCAACTAAATGGTAAAAATCTCTAGCTCTGATATTGTAGCCATTTTGCGCCGGTTTGAACTTGCTAACGATGAGACCGTTCCACGGCTTATCGAACAAATAAAATTCTCTAACCCAAGCCCTATAAACACCCTTATTTCGTTTCGTTTTAATAAGCATGTTTTTTATATTTTGGTAGATGATACCGCCGAGGACGACACGCAATACGTTTTCGATCAAGTTCGTACCGACAAGCAAGATGTCACGGGCGACATTGTTGAAAATCCTAATGATCATGTCACCACTTACGCATTGCCGTTTAAGGGCAAAGAAGTCTATCTTTTTATGGTGACATCTAACAAAAAACGGCTCGACAGTGTGCTCGCCGAACGTTTTCCCGAAAACTCTCGCAGTACCTGGCAAAAACACATTAAGGCCGGTCACGTAAGTGTTAACGGGGTAGTCAATGAATCTCCAAAGCAAGATGTTACCGATGCCGATGCCATTGCTGTCCACACACCGGACGCTACCGATTTTAGCGGTTCAGAATTGCCTATTTTGTACCTGGACGATAATATCATCGTGGTCAACAAACCAATTGGTGTTTTAACCCACGCTAAAGGCGCTTTGAACGAAGAGTTCAGTGTTGCCGATTTTTTCCGCCGCTACACTACCTACGGCCTCGAAACCAATCGTCCCGGTATTGTTCACCGGCTCGACCGTGATACCAGCGGCATTATTATTGGTGCCCGTAACCCCGAAACCGCTGCCATGCTTCAAAAGCAATTTGCCGCCCGTGGTACGAAAAAAACCTACATTGCCGTTGTCGTTGGCACACCCAAAGAGCAGCAGGCAAAAATAGAGTTGCCGATTGGTCGCAACCCCGGCGCTCCAAGTACCTTCAGGGTTGATGCCAAGGGCAAAGCGGCAACCACCAACTACAAAGTACTCGCTACCAACGATCAAAATCAAAGCCTGGTTGAGCTCCAGCCCGTTACCGGCCGAACCCACCAATTACGTGTGCATATGGAATACGTTGGCACGCCCATTTTAGGCGACCGTGTTTACGGCAAAGCAGCCGATCGGCTTTACCTGCACGCTCAGCGCCTTGAAGTAACGATACCTATTAGCGACCGAAAAACATTCACCGCACCACTGCCTCCTGAATTTACTGCGAACTTTCCTAACGTATCAGTGGAGTAACAATGAATCTCGTCATTCACCCCGATACTCAGCAGTTGCTTGAAAGTATTCGAGCGAACTTGCCGCAATCACTTTTGATTAGCGGCAAAGAGGGAATCGGACTTTTAACCGCGGCAACGTGGCTGGCGGGCACGCATCTCGTGGCGACCCTGCAGCCCCAAGATGCCAAAGAGAATACTAACAGCCAAAGTGGCACTATTTCTGTCGAGATGATCCGGCGCTTGTACGACCAAACCCGCGCCAAGCAAAGCAAACAGCAAGTCATTATTATCGATAACGCCGACCGTATGAGCCGTGGCGCCCAGGGTGCATTTTTGAAGTTACTTGAAGAACCAAACCAGCATACGCATTTTATTTTAACGTCTCACAATCCCCAAAAACTGCTCCCTACCATACGCTCCCGCGTTGAACATACTGCTATGCGCGCCTTAACCACGCAGCAATCGAGTGAATTTATTGCCTCGCTTGGCGTAACCGATTCGGTAAAACAAACCCAGCTGCAATTTATTGCCGAAGGGTTACCCGCTGAGCTGACTCGCTTAGTTCATGATGATGCCTATTTTAAAGAGCAGGCAACACTTATGACTACGGCCCGTGACTTTTTGCGGGGCACACCCTATGAAAAACTACTCATTATTCAGCAATACAAAATGAATCGAGATGGCGCGCTGACCCTTATTGAATGGGCGCTGCACATTTTACGGCGGAGCCTTAGCGCCAAGCCGCAGCAAACCATTATTGCGCAGCTCGAATTGCTGCTTGAAATACGCGATAATATCGCCAGCAACTACAATATCAGCCTTCAACTCGCTCGATTCGTGCTCTAACGCCCGTTGTAGGCGTTGAAGCCCTGCCTCACTCGGTATAATTAGCAAGCTTATTATACTCTCGTCTCGTTGTGCTATAATATACCTATATGTTAGGCATCTTATTGATCGCAGCACTGGGTATGTGGGCCATCCTAAAACGGCAAACTATTACCGAAGTAGCTACCGATTTACCTCTGAAAATATCCGACAAACTCGACCGTTTGTGGGACGTAGCACAAGAGTCGCTGCGTGATAAAAAGTACCTTCGTGCCGAAAAGGCCCTGCTGACTATTCTTCGTGTCGATGAACGCAACGCCACTGCCTACAACCGCCTTGGTATTCTGTACGCTAAGCAACAAGCCTTTAAAGACGCTATTGAATGTTTTGAAATCGCCCAAAGTCTTGAGCCAAGTGCCAGCAGCCTCCATAACGTTGGGCTTATTTACTACGAAACAGGCCAATACGAAAAGGCGGCCCTGGCTTTTGAACAGGCCCTTACCATGGAAAACGACCTTGCCGCCCGGCATATAGCGTATGCCAAAGTGCAAGAACGCCTAGGGCAGAATAAAAAGATGATCACCGCACTTGAGCGTGCCGTTGAACTTGACCCAATTCCACAAACGCTCAATATTCTTGCTGATGCCTACGATAGGGTAGGGCAAAGCGAGCTTTCTACTGAACTCCGCGAAAAAGCCGCGAAAATGATTATTCCTCAAGACCAGCCTCGGCGCATTAAGCAGCCTCGCCGCGTAGTGATGTAGCCTACTTTATAAAATATGTTATAATATATAAGTACTCTTTTCCTAGGAAGGATCGTATTCATGCAGGTTAGTGCATCTATTAAAAAGATCGCCCGCGACCTCTACCCGCGTCGCAAGAGGAAGGCTACGATTATCACAAAGATAAAGCCTGGCAAGTCTAAACGGCCAGCCAAAGACTCCACGGGGTGAAGATGAGTACCGGGCCCTGCAGGCGTTGATCCTGCAGGGCCTATTTTCATAATAATTACGTCAAAAGAGTTGAGGGGAGGTGTACTCCGGTATCGATGCCGAGGGCACCAACACCAGAGTACACGCCCATCAATACTTTGCAGGTTCTTCCGAGAAAATGAATAGGCAGCTCCCACACTGCATGACCGTCCATCCGTCAATATCCGCGGTCACTCCTTTTCCAGGGTGACCGCAATCTCGTTGATATTTGGCAAGGGCAGGGTTAAATAGAGCATCTTTTCTGGCTTGTCTCATTGGGGTCAAGCCTAGTAGTTGTTGCACCTTTGGAGGTAGTGCTATTCTTTTCATCGCTGTGCCTCCTGATAGGCTGATGGGCTCCCATGGGTATAATAGCATATAGAAGTAACGACAGAGGGGCAGGGTATCGCTTCACTCCGTTGCACTCCTCCGCTTGTTCACAAAAACATGTAAACACGTTTTTATTTCACTGCGCTACGCCGAACTCTGTGACTTTTTGCTTCCAGCAAAAAGCTTCGCAGGTTGAATCTACCCGCCGCAGGCATCAAATAAAATATCTCGCACAAAGCGAGATATTTTATTTGGTACTGGGGGCAGGATTCGAACCTGCGAAGGCGAAAGCCGACAGATTTACAGTCTGTTGTGTTTGACCGCTTCACTACCCCAGCAAAACTTTTTTCCTATGTCCGCAACAAGGTAACGATATATTCGTTGCCTTGTCCATGGAGCCGATTTACGGATTCGAACCGTAGACCTGCTGTTTACAAAACAGCTGCTCTAACCAACTGAGCTAAATCGGCATAGTATCGAGTACAGATACAAGTGTACAAAATATCCCCCCGCAAAGCAAGAGGTGAAGGACGTCATATTATGCGAATGGTATACTATGTAGTGTTCAATCCGCCGACCGAAAGCGATTAATAGCATGCAGTTGGAGTTTCCAGAGTTTCATATCAGTGCTAGTGCCCATATGTTGCATGAAGAGGTACGAGACGATGTTCTCGCTCGACTACGCACAGTTGTTCCAGGCAGGCTTTTAGCTGACTTTGATCAAATCGTGATACCTCCACTTGACCAACTTCCCATGCAGCCGATTGAACTGGGAGTGCATAAAGGTCGTAGGTGGAGTTTCTGGGCAGGATATCTAGGTGGCAGACTAGCAATTACACCTCAAAAGGGGGTGCTGTCGCTCAAAGATGCTATTGCCCTAGACAGGGAGCTCTTTACGAAAGGGCTTGCCTCGAAGCATAACCTTCATCCGTACCCTTATACAGACAATGAGATGGTGAGCGAAATAGTAATCCGGAATATGCGCTACAGGGGCGAAGCACGTCACTGGAGTTACGGACTGGAAGAGTTAGAGGCAAAGTTAAGAGGATTGAACTAACCTCGCATGAGAAGGGCGCTCACTCAGTGAGCACCCTTCTCATGTTTTACTCCTATTAAAGTAGGGAAACCATTGACAACAGTATGAATAAATGCTAAAATAGTAATAATAAACCAAAGAGGTGACCATGTTCGAATCATTTAAAGAATCCCTTATTTCGTGGCAAAGCCGCAACAGTGACCGCGCTAAAATGCAACAAACCTATATTGCGCTGTCTATCCTTCTTCTTTTAGCTGCCGGCGTAATCGGCCTGCTTAACCGCGAGCTGGGCCAGAACATCCTTGCCGTAGCTATCGTCAGTGCTGCTATGTTTTTAATTAACGCCGTTGTATGGTCTCTTTTGCAATCAGCGCTGCTATCACGAATCTCAACCCGTCGAGTTACTCCTACCCGCAAGAAATAACATTTTACCTTGGCACAGTAGGGGTAATTTGCTACAATACCTCGGAGAGTACGCCGCGATAGCTCAGTTGGTAGAGCGCATCCATGGTAAGGATGAGGTCCTGGGTTCGAATCCCAGTCGTGGCTCCAGATGGAGATGATGTAATTCTTTCAACAAAAGTAGTGCCTTGACGGCTACGTTGACGGCTACCGTTGCCGTCAACGGCAATCTCTGACCTCTCAAGCTCCGCGGCTTGAGAGGTTTTTGGTTCGCGTTCGAGAGTCAACGCTTTTTCCATGAGACTCATCGCATCGCGGCGTGAATTCATGTCACCGTGCTGGTAGATCTGCTGGGTGACAAACACGCGGAAGCGAATCAGGGGACAGTTTGGGGTGTGGTAGATGTTAAGGTGGTTCAAAGAACTGGCAATCGAGCCGCTAGTGTTTATTTGTTCAGTACTGAGCCGACCTTCAACGATGACCTTTTGCGCCCTGCGCTTACCATTACCTTCATGCGTGAGAGGACGAGTTTACAATTTGCATCCGTAGCAATTCGCCTCCAACCTTTGGCGCCAATAAGAACAGCCCCGGGATTAAACATCAAAGCAGGGTCTGGTGCGGGTCGGTGCGGGTCATTAAACGAGGTAGTAGCTAGCTCTGTGATGAATCGCTTGAAAGTGCCGGTTGCATGAAGATCGAGAAGTACATCCCCAACGATTGCAAGTGCATTTGATGCTTCGACAGGTAGGCCTGGGTTGATATGAAAAAACCGCGTTAGCTTTGTTGTTTCACGCGTATAGGTACGCGTGACGTTCTTACTGTAGCAACCAACTTCTCGATAAAGGGCGGCCGCAACACTCTCGTGTATCACCGTAGCTAGTTGCCAAAACAATGGTAGCAATTCTCTGTTTCCTTCGGTGAACGTCTGATCAAGTATAAAGGCGATACCGAACTTCTGTGCAGCCACTTTCTCTGCATTCTGAGGTGTGTAGAGTGCGCCGTGCATTAAATCTAAATGCTTAGGGTCAATCTCATCAACGTCATCGATATCTCGCCATGACTGTGCTTCGATCTCACTCAGCTCTTTACGAATATTTTCGATGCTGGTCATTCCCAGTTGTCGCTCCTCCTCAGCGATGAGCTGGGCGATTGCAGTGTTAATTGATCTATCGTCAAGTGCGACTGTTAACATCGATATCTTGTTGGCGAGCAACTTTGCTTTGTCAGTATAGAGTGAGATGTCAACACACACTATGCCGCCTGGCAGTAGCGTATATGCGTGAAATACATAATCAACGTAATTAAAAAGCTCTTCTTCGTAGAAGAAATCATCTAGTGCCATTCCGAACAGATGTTCGTAAAGATGGGCTACTTGGGGTGAGGTGTGTTGTTTGAGTAAAATCATTTTAGTATGGTGTTTCTGCGGTTGCCCACTGCCTATTGTCTAAG
>DATHGD010000034.1:0-5904 GCA_035317765.1 Saccharimonadales bacterium (SeqCode)
ATACCGCTATTTGCCCTGGCTAATGCCGGCGTATTACTTGAGTGGCACGTCTTTAATCAGGAAGCTGCACTTCGCACAGGAGCCGGTATTTTCCTTGGGCTTGTAGCCGGAAAAACCATAGGTATTGTAGTAGCGGTATGGCTGGCAACCAAGCTACGAATCGCACGGCTGCCAAAACACACCACCATGCATCATATTATTGGCATTGCCATGCTGGCGGGCGTTGGTTTTACGCTTTCTATATTTATTACCGAGCTTGCATTCAACAACACGGAATCTCTTATAAACGCCGCGAAAATGAGTATCCTGGGTGCTTCTATTTTTAGCGCAATTGCAGGACTATTATATCTTTCGATTGCGGCCAAGCCTCCAAAAAGGCGAACGTAAATAGCCTCAGACGATAAGACTATGCGTGAAAGAATTACACACCAAATGGAACTGTTCGTGCAAAAGGCCACAAAGTAACGCGCTAACGAATTTTCGTAATCGTCAGCACTTCAGCGCGAAATGCATGCGCCGCATCGGCTACAGAGAATACAACAGTAACCACTAAATCCTTACTTACGGTCAAATTGCTTGAGGTTGAACCATAATTAACTGCTGACTGGCCAGTTGTTACCATGTTATTGTAGCCACGCGCTGTTGCTGCGATAGCCGTAGATGAAGAGGCATTCGCCCTTATAACAACATCAAACTCCATATTGAACGCTCGCGTAGTTCGCGGCGTAGCATCAAGCGTCCACTGCATTCCCGCAATGCCCACACCTGCCGCGCCACCCATTCGGGCATTTACCGTCACCGTCCCTGCGCCCGTACCAGTATCGCCCGTACCGCCAAGTAAAATACGGTAGGTATCGCCTGCCAGTGCTGCCCCTGCTGCAATTGTATAGGTTCCAAGCACTGTTTCAACGGTCGTATTACCAACCGTAACCGTTGAGTTAATGCCGCTGGCAATCGGACCGGCTGTTGTTGCTACGGTTGAAATATGACTCCACGCACCATTTGAGCGTTGAGCAATATAGGTAGTGGTGTTGCTTGTGTCGTATACAATACCGGTAGTGCCATTGGGCGGCGTACCGGGGTAGTCACTATCAGCAATTCGTGCCCCTGCACCCGTTTTATATTTGCCCTGCCACTCATCCCAAATAAGGTTCGTTACTGTACCGGCTGTCGATAGCTTACTGGTAGCCCCACGATAAATGCTGCCATTAATACGAATAGAGTCGGTCGTTCCGCCGCTTTGACCAATAAGATAGGCGTTGCGCGCTGCCGGCAATTGATCAAAAATGTTATCGGTAAACGTAACACCCGATGAATCATAAAGCGTAATAGCCCCGGCATACTGAGAAAAGGGGTTTTGCATGTTATACCCAAAATAATTCCCCATAACCGCAAGTGCTGTCGTACTGAGAATATACATACCAGCGCCATCAGTTCCAGCACCCCTTGGTGATAGGCCGTTAAATTTGTTGAAGGCAATAACATTGCCGCTTCCCAGAGTTATCTTCATACCCATAGATGGGCAGCACGTTATATAATTTCCCTCAAATAACGTATCGGACATAGCGTTGAAAATAACCACAAACGCTGCTGTTGGCGTGCCGGCCAGGTTGGAGTCAATGAAATTATCACGGATCATACAATCCGACCCAGCAACGTTCAGCACGGTACTTGCACAATTATTTAAGTAATTCTGATTAAATATCACTCCTAGCCAGCGAGCGCTAAAAACGCTGGAAAATAACTTGAACCCACAATTGCTAATAGTCGAGTATTGCAGTATGAAGCCGCTGCTCTGTACAACGGGCGTAAGAAAATAATTTGCTGAGTTTCCTTGAAAATTCAGATTCGAAATCGAAACATCCTTGGTATCGGCAGTAAGCTGAAAGATATCCGTTGTGGTGTTGCTAATAACGGCACGCGCACCAAATTCACGCTCACCCGCACCAATAGGACCGCTCCAGGTCATTCCCTGATATACGGTAATGGCAGAGGTTGTTTTGTATGTGCCGGCAGGGAAGTAGACGGTAGCATTTTTGCCACCGGCCTGCGCTGCTGCTACCGCGGCATTAATAGCCGCAGTATCATCTGTACTGCCGTTTCCTGTTGCGCCTTGGTCTTTAACATTTACTACGATCGAACCTGCCGCCGTGGCTGCAATTGTTACATCAACCCTATCCGAACCGCTATTATCGGCGGCAGTCAGGGTAATATTACTTCCCTGGATAAAATTCAGCTGATGGCGCGTAGCTTGAAGCGTTCCATCTTTGGCAACCTGTACTTTTTGGGTGCTCGTATTATCATTAACAGTTCCGCTGATTACATTGCCGGTATCATCATAGGCAAGATTAAGCGTTGTGGTATTGGCGAGTACACCACCTACGGCATCTTGGGCTGCTTCACCAAAGTCTGAAATAGTTACTGCAGCTTGCGTACCCGTATGGTTAGCACGAGCCAGCGGATTAGTGGCAAAGTTAGCCGGATTGAGGTTAGCCTCTACAACGTCCACGGCAGGATTGCCGCTAGCACCAGAACCATTGGCAATAGTTACTTTGCTTGAGCCTGCCGTAAGAGTACGCTTGGTAAACGTATCTGATGCAGTTTCTACCACCATGCCTGGTGTGGCATCCAATGCCGAAAGTGCAACGAGCGTTGGATCAAGCACGCCGCCTGCAACTGAATCAACGTAGCTCTTTATAGCTACCTGTCCGTTACTTGTAGGCGTTGGGGCGGTTGGTGAGCTGGAAAATACCTTTATACCACTGATTGTTTCGTTGCCCGATGCATGGACAACTTGGTCGTCTTCAGCTTTTGCACCCAATACACCGGTATCTTTAAGAGTGCCGTCAGTTTGATGGGCAACCCGCAGAAAGTCGTTAAGGACTTCGCCCCACGCATCATCGTCACCTCCTGGAATCGGAAGTCGTCCCATACCCTTACGTCTCCTTTATCTATATGAATTATACCATAAGGAGAATGGTAGCAAGGTACCGTTTGGCAAATCTGGCGCTAATCCTCTATTCGAACTACAATACATATATGGCTAACCAACCCCAAAATAAAACACTTCCCACAACTATATCCGTAACAGATTTCATTAACAGTATTCCAGACGAACAGCAGCGAAATGATGCAAAGCAGTTGTGTGATCTGATGGTCAAGATTACTCAAAATTCCGCTGTTATGTGGGGGCCGAGTATCATTGGGTTTGATCAGTATCACTATAAATACGAAAGCGGCCGTGAAGGGGACATGGCAGCAGTTGGATTTTCTCCTCGAAAAACGAACCTTACTATTTATTTAGTAGATGGTTCTAGCAAATATCCCGATTTTCTCGATGCCCTTGGCCCTCATTCAACAGGAAAGTCGTGCTTGTATATTAAGCGTCTGAGCGACATCAACCTTGCTGTACTTGAAAAATTAATCAAAGCTTCGTATCAGTACGTTATGTCCCGCAAAAATGACATGCATCAGGCGGAATAATCAATCAATAAGTGTAAATCGTTTTCGTTTAACACCGTCAAGTTCAACAATATCAAGCCATTCGCGTAAAGAGCGGACAAACACTATCTGCTCATCATAAAGCGACTTATAAATAACACAAACTTCCGCCCCCTCTGTGTTGATGGCCAGATCAATGATTTTATAGCGCATATCGGTACTTTTATAATGCACATATATACCGCCGATAGCCACTTGCCTGGCAGCAGCTTCGATGTCTTGTTTTAGTTCTTTTTGTGACTTTTTCATACTCTAAATATCATCCTGCTGAGTCGGCGGTTGGGCAGCTTCGGCCACAATCTGGTTTGCCTGCAACTCCACGCCAAGGATTTGCTGTACTTGCTCAAGTGTAATTTCAACAACACTTCCCGGTGCCACATTTCCCGAAAGCATCTGCTTGGCAACGGTATTTTCTACCGCACGCTGCACAACCCGCCGCATAGGGCGAGCACCGAGCCGCGGGTCATAGCCTTTATCAACCAAAAATACCTTGGCGTCATGGGCAACATTAACGCTGATTTTCTGTAACGCCAGCGTTTTATTAATACCTACAAGAATAAGGTCAATCACCTGTATCAATTCGCCTTTACCGAGTGGCCGGAACGTGACAATTTCGTCAAAACGGTTAAGAAATTCGGGGCGGAACTGGTTGCTGTTTATAAGCTCATCAATAAATTGTTTTTCAAATTGCTCTAACTGGTAGCCGCGCTCAATATATTCGCGAATCCTATCGGCACCGGCGTTTGACGTAGCAATAATAATCGCATCGCGAAAACTCACTTCGCGGTTTTTAATGTCGCGCAAAATTCCCTCATCGAGCAGCTGCAGCAATGTAGATAGTACATTCGGGTGAGCCTTTTCAATTTCATCGAGCAATATTACGCTAAACGGCTGTTTCATTACCTGGGCGGTGAGGCTTGCTGAGTCCACTGCCCCATCGGCAATGAGGCGAGTTACATCCTCGGGGCGAACGTATTCGTTCATATCAAGACGAATCATACGGTTTTCCCCGCCAAAGTAGACATCAGCGAGCGCCTTGGCGAGCTCTGTTTTACCCACACCGGTTGGCCCTAAGAACAGGAAGGTTCCGATTGGCCGGTTTTGGTTGCGCACACCAGCACGGGCACGCCGCAGTGCATCACTGACAACACCAACGGCACGTGTTTGGTTGATCATACGTTCGTGAATAAGATTTTCGAGGTTAAGAAGTTTTTCGCGTTCGTCTTCACCGCTGGCCACACCCACCTTTATGTCCATGGTCTTTTCAATTGCCTGCTGCACTGAATTCATGGTTACCAGACCATTTTCGCCGTAGCCCGCAGCCGTTTCCATGAGTTTAATCGCCCGGCCCGGCATAGCAAGATCGTGAATATAACGCTCACCCAATCTATAGGCCTCTTCTAAGGCCTGGTACGTATAGGTTACCTTGCGCTGGTACTCAGTCATAATAAGCTGGTCTTGCATTGAGGCAATCGTTTCGTCTTTATTGGCCTGACCAATACTGATTCTATTAAGGGCATTAATGAGTGCAGGGTTACGTTGGCCAATTTGCAAAAAGCGCTGTTCGTCCATCGTTAAAATAATGCGCAGTCTGCCGGCTTCAAGAATTGGCAGCAGCACGTTCGTTAGGTCAACCGAGCCGACACCCTCTTCAAAAAACAGTTGTGCGTCATCAAGACAAAGAATAATATTCTTGGCCGTGTAAGCTTCGTTTAACACCTGGGTTATAAGACTTTCCAGTTGGCCCCGACCCGGTGCCGCCGAAATAAGCGCCGATGAGTCAAGAATAAACACCTGGCGAAATTTAAGTGTTTCGGGCAGTTTTGACGATGCATCAAGCAGTTTCTCGGCAAAGGCATGCACAATCGTGGTTTTTCCTACCCCGGCAGCACCCACGAGTACCGCATTTTGACGGCCAGCCGTCCCAAACGTTGACACCATCTGATCGAGTGCCTGGGTATGAGCCTCCAGGTCGGACGATAATAATCCACCGCGGGCAATTTGCTCGCTAATATTCTGGCCAAAACGGGTCAGTAGCGGAATATACCCAAATGACCAGTCACGAGCAATCCCGCCGGTACGTTTGGGCCTTGAATGGTTTTCTATCAGTTGCTGAATATGACGCTGCCAACGAATACCCCGAAGCAAATCATCGTCATCCAGATGAATATGCGCAAGCAGCGTTTCATAGTTGGGAAACGCCCGTACAAGCGCAACAACCAAAATACCACCGGTAATCTGTTCAGCTTCCACCTCTTCGCGAACCTGCATTGCATGCTGCCATACACTGTCGGTCACCTCTGCGCCTTGCTCTGCAATATCCTGTAAAAAGCGCGCGCTTATGCCAAAGCGAACTGAAAAAAACAGTCCGTTTTGCACCGTACCGACAGCTGTCGCAATGTC
>DATHGD010000035.1:0-4473 GCA_035317765.1 Saccharimonadales bacterium (SeqCode)
ACCTTTCAAAAGGGCTCATTGGCGAAGACAACGCCTCGATTTTAGGTGCCTTCATGGTAACCAAAATTCAGCTGGCAGCCATGAGCCGCTCCGACATTCCCGATATTAATGACCGCCGTCCGTTCTATCTCTATGTAGACGAATTCCAAAACTTCGCCACCGACAGTTTCGCAACCATTTTGTCCGAAGCTCGTAAATACGGCCTTAACCTTACCGTAGCCAACCAGTACATTTCACAGATGAGCGACACCGTGCGTAACGCCGTATTCGGTAACGTTGGTACCATGATCACGTTCCGCGTATCTGCCGATGACGCCCCGATTCTTTCCAAGCAGTTCGAGCCGCAGTTTGAACCAAACGACCTGCTGCAAATGCACAACCGTCACTTTATTATCAACATGGTTATCAGCGGCGAAAAATCACCGGCTTTTAGTGCCACCACCCTTACACTACCGCCACCGCAAATCGATAACACTGGTAAAATCATTGAAAACACCCGCCGCCTGTATAGCCGTAACCGGGCAGATATTGAAGCCGAAATTACCGCTGCTACTCAGCCGCAAACCCCACCGCCAAAAGCCCCGCAACCCGCCCAAAAACAGTGGCCGATTAACGCCCAGTCACAGGTAGTCACCCCCGATGCCCAGCGTGCCCCAGCACAACAATCCGCCGCCCCTAGGCCACCGCAACAAAACAACGCTCCATCGGCTCCTGCAGCCTCTTCTGTGCCCACAAACCCTAACGCTCCAGCCCCAGCAGAAGACGGCGCACCACCAAAGCGTAAACGCAGTCGCAACCGAAAACGCAAACCATCCTCAGGCGCAGCAGGGGAGGGCGGTAGCCTGCCTCCAGTAGGTGGCGGGCAGTCACAGTCTTCTTCACCAGCTCCCCAGGCACCACCGCAACAACAGCATCCACAACCACTCGATTCATCTAGAGAAACAGAGATTCGTTTACGATAAAATAAGTAATAAACAAAAACCCCGTTCGCATATTTAATAATGCGAACGGGGTGCCAAGCAAAAGCTTGGCAGATATGGCATCAGCTCTCAGGCGGACGCAATCGGCGTTCCTGTCACAACAGGGCCAAAACTGCAGTCCATGTGATCGCCGAACTGACGATAGGTCTGACAGTTAGTGCAGACGGCGAACATATCACCACACTCACCCGAGGTCACCTCGACACCATTGCCACACCCTGGGCAGGTGAGCGGCTGAGTCTCCTCGACCTCTTGGATCGAGAAGCCACGATCTTCCATTGCGGAAAACACAGCCTCCTGCCAATCTCGATACTCTTCGATGCTCCTCTCATCACTTGAGAGGTCGTAGTGCTTCGCACAGCCACAGGATGACTGCTGCTGCGCGAAGTAGATTCCTCGCAGCTCAGCATCTGGCATGGAAGCGAGACGGTGATGCGGAAAACACGTACTAGTCACGACTACTCCTTCGGTAGATGATTAATTATATTTTAACATAAAATATGTTATATTACAATTCCTTTTACCCCGGGAGGGGAGCAGGTTCGAGAAAGCAGAACAACGAGTAGAGAATAGAGTTTTATACCGCGTTTGAGTATCGAACAAAAATAGAACATTAGTTATAACTTTAATTGTACAGTATCAACTAGGCTATCAATCTATAGATGAAGAATAAGCGCCAATAATAGCCGTCAAGATTATCATAGTACGTAAAAAGCCCATAAAGACAGACGGTTTAAAGACAAAGCCACAAGCAGGGCAGTACAAATTTAAAAAAATATAAAGCCGCAGGGCAGAATTTATTTTTGTAATTATATTTTATTAGCCAAATGGTTAAGTGTGATTATGTGTCGCACAATATATCTTTTACGACATTAACTATATAAACAATAGATGATTCAGTATGCATCTATTTACATGCCTACTACCACTAAATAGGGCCGTGCCTTGCTACGTTGCACCGACCGCCGTTACAACGAATGTATATATACTTTAGTATATATACATTATTGTTATTGTTATACACCACTGTTTATTGGCTGGGGCCAGGCACTCTCCAGCACGGACTTTGTAATTATTAAATGGCAGCTTGTTATTAGTTATCCACACTCCTGCCAGTGCAAGGTTTGACTTTTTGCTTTTCTATATTACAGTATATGTTTTTTGACTTTTTGCCTAGTATATATTTTTGTAGTCTTACTACCCCGCCTTCTCTATCTTAAGCCTCCCTGCCCTACTTGCTTTTTATTATTTTTAATATAATAATATAGTTTTATGTGCATTGTTTATTCTGAATAGAACAAAAATAGAACACCACTTGGAAGCGAGGAAGTGGACTCCTGTTTACCTGCCTTATCGGTAGTAAGCTTTTCCGCTTACACGGACATCAAGGTATTGTGGTGTTATCTTACGAGCGTTCAGCCAACGCAGCGTTCGTGCCATATCTTCTACCTGCTCGCCCGCTGCCCTATCGACCGATAACTTTATTGGATAACCAATGCCACCGAGCCGCAGTTCTACCTGCCGGGTTGTCCCAGAGGGAATAATCACTTGCGTTACTTTAAATCCTTGCGTTTTAGTAAGCCCGACAGCACGCCCCACAAAGGCTAGAAAGCGGTTGCTGGCTACTGCTTGACCGGCTTGAATCTGCACACCGCTGTTATCAACAATCTGCACCTGAGGAGAAGAGAAATAGTTTCGCTCAAACGGTACGCCGCTTGAATCAACATATTGCTGGCGGCCGTTAATACTCCAGCCGGCAATAGGCTCACGCATTACAACGACAAAGCGCGACTTGCCAAATCCGGCCGAGCCGTTTACTTTAACCGAGGCAATTTCAGGGGTTTTTGCCTGCACGTAATCGTTTAGCTGCTCGGTATTAACCAAAAAACGAAGACGCTCAATAGGGCGCGTGGCAAAATACGACTGAATAGCCTCTTCGTAACCTGGATCTAGCTGCACGGATAAATCTTGAGCCTTTACCACAACACCAGCGGTAAACTGCGCAATAAGGCCATACAGTATGGCAGCGCTTGCAAGTACAAGTAGCAGGACTGCACCCAGGTGTCTGCGCTTCGTAGTCAGTTCGTGCGCATGAACACGGGGAGACTTTAGTTGGGCCTTTGATTCACTCGTACTTGCCACCTGGGAAGATAAACTTCCTGTTAACGTTCGATTGCGCTTAAACGTATACCGCTCATCGAGGCTGCTTTGAGTGGCGCGCTCTACCGCAGCTCGTGATTGCGTACGGCGGCGAGGCGCATCTGAAGATGATTTTTTTGAAAATAACGCCATAAATACTAGTGTAATTGTAGCAAACTTATGCTTATTTTACTGCGTCTAAAATAAGATCTGCCATCTCGCCCGCAGCACGAGGTTTAGCATAACTATGAAATAGCGTGCTCATCTCTTTTAGGCGCGCTTTATTAACAAGAAGCGAAGTGAGTGTATCGACCAGCAGCTGAGGATTCGCGTCAAGCTCGTCTTCGTTGACTACTTCTATTGCACCATCTTTGGCATATTCGGCTGCATTTTTAAGCTGATGGCCACCAGTAAGGAAGCCGTTTGGAATCAATACCGTGGGTCGTGCTAGTGAGGCGAGTTCAAGTATTGTGGTCGCTCCGGCTCGTGCTACCACAATGTCCGCAGCGCCCAAAATACCCGGCATGTCCTGGTTAATGAAGGCGTGTAACTGAAATCGATCATCGCTTTCAGGGGTGGTCGCTCGCAGTTCATCGTACTGCTGCGTGCCCGATAGCAGCATAACCGAGGTAATACCCAGTAACTCCGAGAGTCGCTTGGCAACTGCATCGTTAATACGCCGCGAACCGAGGCCGCCGCCAGTTATTACTACTAGCGGGCGTTTTGGGTCAAAACCCAATTCGGCTTTTTTACCTGCTCGTTGTTCTTCGGTAGGCGGCAAAAATTCTTTGGCAATCGGCACACCTATATAGTGCGAAATTTCCTTGGGGTACGGGTAGTTATGAAGCGGCGCACCAGTAGCAATAGTTGTTGCCCATTTGGCAAGCACCCTGTTAGTGAGGCCCGGGTGAGAGTCGGAGTCATGAATAACCAGCGGAATATTAAGCAATTTTGCCGCCATACCTACAGGTAAGCAGACGAATCCGCCCTTAGTGAATACAACGTCCGGCCGCCACATCAACAATTTGAAAAAGCTCCGAATGAACCCGACAACAACGAGGACTGTGTCGCGTAAATTCGGCCAGAAAACCGATGGAATAATAAAATGCTGCCAGAACTTCAGATGATGATAACGGCGCAACTTCCCTGCTACGATAGTATGTACGGGTACGGTTTTATCAAAATGGCCTATAATACCCCGGGCTTCAGGCGCAAACTTGTAGTCGCACCAAAAACGGATATCGGCGTACTCATCTTTTTCTTTTAACTCACGAAGTACCGCGACGACCGGTGTAACGTGGCCGCCCGATCCCCCGCCGACTGCCAAGATTCTCATAACTTTTCTCCTTATTTA
>DATHGD010000036.1:0-3063 GCA_035317765.1 Saccharimonadales bacterium (SeqCode)
AGTGAGCAGCGTAGCGTTAGGGAGATGTTTAAGGGGGAAGTTGATTTAAACGATCCTAGAATGCGACTACCTAAGGGTGCGATAACGATAAGTGTTAATGCACAAGCACTAACACGTGCTACTTTTGAGGGGCTATCCGAAGTAGTAGAACGTGTTGAAAACGAACCTCCAGAAGTGGACGTTATAACGGATGACATTGAACGAATTGATAGTTCGGGTCAATTTTTACTGACAACCAAAATGAGTGGTGATCTTAAGGCGGGTGCTACAGACTCTCTTAAAAATATGACACTTATCTACGGGCCTGAGGCGGACGGACAGGTTAACGATGGTGAACGTGTTCCTGCTGCGGCCCTAATTCACGATACGCTCTCTGACGAAGAGATGAAGGCTTTACTGGCTACACTTCCAGAAGGCGTGCCAGTGATGGACGCCAGGACCAATAAGCTTCTTAATCCTGTAGAGACCGAAAACAATGAAGTTGACCTCGAAGCTCAGAAAGAGGCAAAACGCCGATTGGGAAGAATTGCGCTTGAGAAGCTTGTTTTGCAAATGGAAAGAGAAGCCGCTGAATACCAGAAACGTCAGAAGGAGCGTAGTTCTAAGAGTAGGACTTATACTCCTCCTTACAACTCTGATAGTAGCTCTCAAAAAGCTGATACGCCCAAGAGCAATGACTATGAGGATTTTTTGCATAACGATACTACGGGCAAGACACGCCGCGGCGGTTTTGGATATGGCAAGCCTTCTTCGTCTGATTCCTTTAAAGAACCCTTTACCTATTGGGCATCAGCAGACGATGCTGCAAAAGAGCAAGAAACATACGACAAGACAGGTGCTTCGGACAAACGTCAACAGGATGAAAAGATTCCTGAGAGCGAAGAGGTTCGAAAACACAGAGAGCGTATGGAAGCAAAAGCTGAAGCCGAAGCAAGGGCCCGTGAAGCTGCCGCTAGGGAAGCGGAGCGTATGAAAGCTGCCGCTGAGGCAAAGGCTCGCGAAGAAGCTGCCGCCAAAGCAGAAGAATATGTGAAGGCATCTCAGAAGATTGCTGCAGAGCGCATGCAAAAGGCCAACGAAAAAGCTGATGCAGATAAGGCGATTGTTGATGAGGCTGCTCAAGAAAAATTTGGACGTTCTTTTAACGAGCTTGATGACAAAGAGGTACGATCACTTCGACGAGAGGCGGCAAAGAAATATCATACTGACCATGAGGGCGATGGTACGGCCAACCGAGAGCTATTTGAGGTATTCGAACATTATACTGATAAAGATGCGTAGCGTAGGGGTAGGGATATATTCAATACGCTATATATAGCGTTGTAAATAACAAACACACCACTATAAGGTGTTATTGTGTATGTGGTAATAAAAACACGCCAAAAAGCTTGAAAACCATACATGTAGGGTCTATAGTTTTATTTAGACACTACATATGTAGTAGTTCAATAAAAACACACATTTAGCAAGGAGGGTATTTGCACCGCTACAACGGTATTTTTCCTTGCGCCCTAGGAGAGAGGGTAGATGTGCATAAACATAAAAATGTAGCATAGGGGTATAAGGGATGAGCGAAATACAGGTTATAAAGCGCGATGGTACTCGGGAACCATTTAACGCAAACAAGATAAACCTGGCACTCGTGAAGGCAAGTGAGGGCTTGCCGGATCAAATCAGCAAGGTAGTGCAGGTTGCAACCGAATTGCAGCTGACATTATTTGACGGTATTACCAGTGAACAGCTGGATGAAGCAGTGATACATACGGCACTTCAAAACGTTAAAGACGACCCGGATTTTGATAAAATCGCCGCCAGGTTGCTTCTTAAGAATATTTACAAAAATATTTTGGGTAACTACGAAACCGAAGCCGAGCTAAAAAAACTGCATGAACAAAAGTTTGCTGAATACATTAAAAAAGGTGTGACTGACGGTTTGCTTGACCAGCGAATGAGCAGCAAGCTGTTTGACCTTAAGGCTCTGGCTAAAGCACTCGATCCGGCACGTGACCACCTTAGCAAATACCTCGGTGTAGTCACTAACAAAAACCGTTATGCGCTGCGCAAACAAAGTGGTGCACCGATTGAAGTTCCACAGTTTACCCACATGCGTATTGCCATGGGCCTTAGCTTCAACGAAGAGTATCCCACGGCTGCTGCTATCGACTTCTACAAGCACATGAGCAACCTCGACTATGTTCCTGGCGGCTCGACTCGTGTTAACGCCGGCGGTTCGTTTCCGCAGCTATCAAATTGCTTCCTTTTGGAAATCCAGGACGACATGGAATCGATCGCAAAGGGCGTTCGGGACGTTATGTGGATTGCTAAAGGCACGGGCGGCATTGGCATCAGCCTTAACAAGCTGCGTGCTGCTGGAAGCCCTGTAAAGACGACCAACACCGAGTCAACCGGTCCGATTCCGTTTATGAAAATGATCGATACAGCACTGTTTGCTGTCAGTCGTAAGGGCAAAAAAGCTGGTGCAGCAGCGCTGTACATGGAAAACTGGCATCTGAATTTTCCACAGTTTCTTGACCTTAAGCAAAACTCTGGCGACCCGTACCTTCGTACGCGCCTGGCTAACACCGCAGCGTTTATCAGCGATGAATTTATGAAGCGTGTGCAAAAAGACCAAGATTGGTATTTGTTTGACCCAGCGGCAGTACCCGAACTCCCCGAGCTCTACGGTGCCGAGTTTAGCAAACGCTACGCCGAATATATAAAAGCGGCCGAGCGCGGTGAAATGCGCGAGTTTAGTAAAATACGGGCGCGCGATCAATTCCGCCAGATTTTAATTACGCTTCAGGCAACCAGCCACCCCTGGCTTACGTGGAAAGACACCATTAACGTACGGGCGCTAAACAACAACACTAGTACGATCCATCTTTCAAACTTGTGTACCGAAATTACATTGCCACAAGACCAAGACAACACGGCGGTCTGTAACCTGGTGAGTATTAATCTTTCGGCGCACCTGAGCGAAGACAGGGTATGGGACTGGGAGCGCTTGTCGGCGAGTACGCGTAGTGCTATTCGTCAGCTCGATAACCTGTGCGATATTACCAA
>DATHGD010000037.1:0-11178 GCA_035317765.1 Saccharimonadales bacterium (SeqCode)
TAAAGTTTCAGTTTAATGGCTAGCCCCAATCGTCATATTACTCTCGATCTGCCGGGAGTTACCCGCGGACCTAAAGTTGTAACCAGCTAAGTAAAGCCTGCCGGGTACATTCCTGGCCTTTCAGCAGTAGTTACCAGCCCCTCGCGGAGAGGGCGGCTGGTCTGTCAGGTCGCGCGCCGATACTGCATCACTGTTCCTTGCCCGCCTTGCGGGTGACACGAGTTCCCATTTGCTTTCACCTGCTTTCCGTTTCTCGTAGTAGTACTACGCTCAAAACTAATTAAGCACACTAATACTACGAGAAAAGAAAGAAAAATATCTATCCAGCTTGTCAAAGAACTATGCCGTGGTTTTCACACAATCGGATAGTATATTTTAATATAACACACTATATGTATTAAGTCAATACTTTCCCGGTACATTCCACCCCCGAGCTGCAATACCCCAGCAGGCGTCACACACTGCAACCCTAAACGTAGCCGATGGTTGTTGTAGAAAGTTCAGGTACGCCATCGGACGTTCTTAGATGCCGGCCGCTGTTGGCCAAGGCAACAACATAATACCCGCATTGAGCGCTATAACCGAACAACTCAGGCCAGACTGGATGAATGTTGGCTACTACAATCGTGACCAACAATACTATGCATGAAATTAGAACCGCATTACCTACTCAGTGCTTCTATCTTTTTAATTAATTCTTGGGTCAACTCTTCCGTATCTTCGGACTCCACCTCGAGTTCACCAGCTATAATCATAATTTCTAGGAGTGGGTCCCCCTCGGGTAAGGAGCGGGAAAAATGCGTAGAAAGCATGCCGGCAATTTCGTAAGCTACCATAGGTGCTGCCTGTTTGTCGGATTTTAAAGTTAATAATACATCGTCAAGGAAGCCAATAAGGTGTTGCCTCGTGGTCATGGTATTATCCCGTTCAAGCGCATTAAAAATTTCTTGTGATTCCATAACTCCAAGTATACTCCGTTCAAGGATTTGTGAGCAGTTTTCGTCATGCTTAGGACGGAATAGTTTTAGTCGTATTCAGGACAGTGAGTCAGGCATCGTACTCGTTACCCTCAACGTCACGGACGAACGGATAGTCTGTCGTTCCATCGGGATTGTCACGATGCTTCACGTGCCCATGGGCACTACCATCTCCCGGCGTGTTGAAGTAGGTGTTTGTAACTGTTGAATCGTTGCGCTGAGCAGCGTCACGGAATGAGGTGGCGCTCATAGTGCCGCCATTGTCCTCGCCGTTGCGCGCTCGCCGAGCCTGTCGCTCAATGATACAGGGGTTGCAGAAGCAATTGCGCTTGTGCTTTCGAGCCATCTGGCCACTATCCATCTCTACGATTTCTCGTGAATTGAGGTGGTTTTGGCGAGATTCATCCAAACTCATGGTCTCGACATTGGATCGAAACGAGTATTGCATTACAGATGCAACCTATAGGTTTTGCGCCTGTTCTCACAAGTGTCGATTATGAGCTGTAAATCCATATAATTGCAAATATAAGTAGTATATTTTACGCGCGTTGGCTCAAGTCAACATAGTGCCATAGCTTTGGACTCACTACTATAAACGTAAGGATTTTTTACGAGTAACAAGAAAGCCTACCAAGCGGCCGGCTGGCGGTGTGAAGGTGTTGACCGTATTAGATACCTATTTATAAACAAAAAATAAGACAAGCCAGACCGTAGACTTCGGAGCGGAACAGAGAACTATTGTCCTCAAAGTTCCGCTCCGAAGCTGGGCTCGTGGTGGGTGGGTATGGTGGGAAATTCGTTTGGGACTAGACGTCCCTGTCCAGTTTCATCACGGTAACCACCTCCCTCTCTTCCGGGTATCTGACTTGTCATAGCTATCGATGCAGGTTATGCAGTCTAGGTAGCCATTATAAATTATATTGACACGTAAATATTATTATGTCAACGACCATTGAATACTATTCTACCTGCTATTGCTCTAAGAAAGGAAATTCGCTACCAGCAATAACAATAATACTCTCGCCAGTCACGCCCATACGGGATAATTCATGGGATATACCCAGTTTTCGCATAATGTCACGCAGACGATTGACACCTTCAAAGTTATCAAAGTTTGTTCGGCGGGCAAATTTTTCGATTTTGTCACCGCGCACCATGAAATGCCCGGTTTCAATGTCTTTTTCTACCATCCAAGCATTGGCAATCTGATTATCAGTCAGACTAATAACTGGAATCTCATCATCGTCCGATTCAATTTCGGCTTCAATTTCACGGGTGGTCTGCACTTTTTTATGAAGTATGCGGAGCACATCGGTAAGGCCCTTGTGAGCGCTTGATGAGATAGCGAAGATCTCTGTTGCATTCCCTACCTCTTTACGAAGCGCATCTATTTGCATTTGAACAATATCATCATCAAGGCCTTCGGTTTTGGTCAGTGCCACTACTTCTGGTCGCAGCGACAGTTCAGCACTGTAATTTGCCAGTTCCGTACGGATAGTCCGGTAAGCGTCAGCCACGTCTTCGCTATAAACGTCTACAAGATGTAACAGCACCGCGGTACGTTCTACGTGACGCAAAAAGGCATCACCAAGACCCTTGCCTTCGCTGGCGCCTTCGATGAGCCCGGGAATGTCGGCAATCAATAAACTGCCATCATCGATATCGGCAACCCCAAGGTTTGGGGTAAGTGTCGTAAAGGCATAATCGGCTATTTCAGGGCGAGCATTACTGACCACCGAAAGAAAGGTGGACTTGCCGGCGTTTGGAAATCCAACAAGACCAACATCAGCCAGAAGCTTTAGCTCTAGTTCTGCCTCGAACGTATCGCCTTTTTCGCCCAGTTCGGCCATACGAGGTGTTTGGCGAACAGATGACTTAAAGTGAGCGTTACCAAAACCGCCGTCACCACCCTTGGCAATGACTATCCGCTGACCGTTTTCGGTCATATCGGCAATAACTTCACCCTTACGGCGAACGATCGTACCCATTGGTACTTTAACAATAAAGTCTTCACCCGAGCGGCCACGCATATTTTGCTTGGCACCGTTTTTACCGTGGGTTGCCTTTAGTTCCGGCTTAAACCGAAAGTCTACCAGCGTATTAAGATTCGCTGTTGCCTCAAAAATAATATCACCGCCCTTGCCGCCGTCACCGCCGTCCGGGCCGCCTTTGTCGACATAAATTTCATGACGAAAACTAACGTTGCCGTTGCCGCCATTGCCTGCCTGGATAAATACTTTTGCTGTGTCAACAAACATTACTTGGTCCATTATAGCAAAATCGCCCCTATAATGACAGGGGCGATTTAATAGTGTGTAATAACTAGACTAGTGAATGTAGGTAAACCCGGCAGCTGTACCGGCACTTACCGTACGGCTTGTAACACGGTTATAGTTGCCAGCGTAGTTCATTTCGCTCAGCGTCAAGCTTCCATCGGAGCCGATGCTCTCAACGATAGCCACGTGACCATAGCCACCACCGTTTTGCATAATAGCACCAACAGATGGCTTGTTGTCTACCTGATAGCCCGCTTCACGCGCGCCCTTAGACCATGTAGCCGCGTTACCCCAGAAGCTGCCAACCGGACGACCAAGCTGTACACGGCGCTCGTAGGCGTACCAAGTACAGTTACCTGACGCATAACGGTTTCCGGCAGATGCCCTGGCAATTTGAGAGTTAACTGTTGAGTAGCCGCCGCCATATGAGCCCTGGCTTGCTGCGTTTCGTGGCGCAACGTAGCCGGGACGTTCGGTCTCGGGAAGGACACCACCAGGAATGATTAGTGCCCTACCATTGGCAAGTCCACCAAGCTCAAGGTCATTAAAGCTTACGATACGGTCTTTACTTGCCTGATATTTGGAGGCAATGCTATCTACCGTGTCGCCGTCTTTAGCAACGTATACGATACCGTCTACTGGGGGGATAACCAGTTGCTTATCTTTTTCAATAGCATCAGAGTTAAGGCTGTTTGCCCACTTGATAGTATTTGACGATACGCCAAATTGCTGTGCAAGCGACTCTACAGTATCACCAGCCTTAGCAGTATAGCGCTTTAATTCGCGACTACCAGAGGTTGGCTGAATGATTTGCGGCTTATTAATAGCATTGCTATTGTCGTTTTGAGCCAGCTGGCTTTCAGCAGAAAGTGACAATGACAGGTTAGCCACGTTGGTGGCAATAGGAAGATCGGCACGCTCGGCGATACCAGCAGCAATGTTTGTTGCCACGAGCTGGTCAACCGATGGTTGATCGGCGGCTGTCGTACTGGTTGTTGATTGGGCAGGAACGGCAGCATTAGCTACACTATCCATTTTTTGTGGTGGCTGATAGCCAACCGCAACAATGGACATAACGAGCAGGAAGACGCCTGCATACGCTGCTATGGTCGTAGATTTTGGCATACCCTTGGCTTTTTTAGAGCCATTTTTATGACGGGCAAACACTTCTTGCTTCAACTCAGCTGTAGCAGCCTGAGCGGAGCCCATAACGGTTTGTTGATTACGAATAATCGTTCTCCTGCCGTTTGCATTGCTGCAAAGGCGTCTACCTTACTTTGTCTTTCTTCTCGCAAATAGAACAGGATACGTGTCGACCGGTTTCATTTAATTAGTATTGGTTGAAAAGTTCAATTTCAGTATCCGTAGCGACATTTGTCGGTAGGCTCATTTATGATCCGTACTGCCCACTCGCACTGCAATCGAAAGATATACATAGTAGACGGAGTCACAAATGTGCTGTCATTAATTGTATCAGCTATTGCAAAGTATGTCAATTTATTTTATAAAAGTATTATTATTGTCAAGCTTATGGCAACGCTTACAGTATAGAACACTTTTTTTGACAGTGGTCACGGACGTTCATCTCGTGCTCATCGTTAGTCGTAGCAAAGTAGGTCACATTATCGTCTCCACTAAGGAAATACAGGTAATCTCCGCTTGCCGGAGCAGCAACGGCCTGAAGTGCGCCCACCCCTGGTGTTGCAATGGGTCCGGGTGGCAAACCGGTGTATTTACGGGTGTTATAGGGCGAATCAAGATCTGGAGTCGGTGAAACTCCCAGTATTTTTGCCGCATACTGATACGTTACATCAGAACCAAGCGGCATATCTATACTAAGGCGTTTCAAAAACACCTGTGCCACCTGTTTTTGGTCGGCCGCACCCGAAACTTCACGTTGAATAACAGAGGCAAGCGTAATACCCTGGTACAAATTGAGTCCTTGTTTGGCAAAGCCGTCAATAAGGTTATTATCTTTAATAACACTATAGTACTGGTCAAATGTCTTTTCTAAAATCTGCTCTACCGTTGCATTACTATCAAAATTATACGTTTCACCGTAAATATACCCCTCTAAATCGGCTTTGCTGGGTTTATCTTGGAAAAGCGGGTGCTCATACGTTTTAAGCAGCGCCGCATCGACCTCTGTTTCGCTATAGCCGGCTTTAATAAGCACCAAACGATTCTGAGCCAGGGTGGCCCCCGGTAGGAACGTAACGTTAAACTGGTCAACATTGCCCGAAACAAGGTGACCTACAATTGCTTCTGTCGACTCCGATGGAGACAAATTATAAGTACCTGCCCGAAGTTCCGAGCGCGTTCCGGATAGACGCGTATAGATGTCAAATACAAACGCGTTTCGAATCAGCTTTTTTGTCTCAAGAAGCTGGGCTATTTCTCCCGGCGAGCTACCCGAGGCAATATGAATACGCGCTTTGGTAGTGTCGTTTGAGACAGGTTGCAATGCGCTCGTATACCAAACAAACATCGCAAGCGCCGCTACCGCTAGAAGGGCAATAAAACCGCCCAGCAACCATAAAATAAGCTTTTTTTTACCCTTTTTGGGCGTTTTAAGCGATGATTGAGTCTCGGCAAGAGAAATGGCGGGTAATGCTGATGGAGCGCTTTGGGGTGGCATTGGTGCGGTCACAGGGGCTATGGGAGGTCGTACAGATCCCAAAGGGCGTTTTTTAGGAGGAATAATGTCGTTCATCTATAACTGCTCCAGGTAATCTTGCAGTATAATTGTCGCTGCTTGGGCATCAATATCGCCTTTACTATAGGCTTTGCCGTGTGATTTTAGCTGCTGTTCGGCCAAAACACTAGTAAGTGATTCATCTTGGTAGGCAATGCGGGGGGCGATATCAGTTAGCTGAGCGGCGAATGCCTCCACGTAGGCGGTTTGGGCTGTTGGTTCACCCGATTGATTACGGGGGTAGCCAATCACAAGCGTATCAACGTTTTGATCAATAATTAACCGGGCTATCCGCTCTATTTCTTTGCCGTCAACGTCAATCACATCAAATGGCATTGCAATTCGCACGGCGCTGTCGCCAACAGCGACCCCTATCCTCTTTTCACCGACATCTAGGGCCAGAAAAGACTTACTTTGACTCATTCCAGGTTAAATTCTACACTTATTTTCTTAGTATCGTCCGGTGCCGAAGAAACCCAGAATGGCCAGAACTTCACATCAACGTTATCGACACCCTGGATTGACTCGATAGAAGACTGGATATCACCGTAACGCTTGCCTTTGGCCTGGTTTTTAATTGCCTCGTCATCGATTTTTGGCCCTATTTTTGCCGTTGCAACCATACTGGCAGTAAACCCGGAATCTGCGGCGGTAACATTTGTAAATGTAACCTTTTTTGCACCGTTATCGTACACCCGCTGGTCGTTGTTGCTACCAAGCTGTTTATTGAAATGGTCGGTCAAGAAATTGTTAACATCACTTCGCGCAAGCCCCGATAAACTATAAGTAACGTTGCTGGTAAGCTTTGCTTTGCCGCTGGCTGCTTCTTGGTCAACTGCCGGAGATGCTTGCGGTGAACCGCGGTCAACCTTAAAACTTTGGTCAATAACAACAAAATCGTTATTAAACTGACCGCTTAGCTGTTTTTTCATGGCATCGGTGTTTTGCTGAGCCAGCTGGTCGGTTGCTTTTTGAATATCGCTTGCGCTCACTACTTTAATTTGACGTTTGCTACCACCGGTAATATCGGTAGATGCATTGGCATTGAAATACTGCGTGCTGCTGCCACTTGTGTGACCGGCGGTCGTAAAGCTAGTGTTACTCGGTGTATTGTATTCTTCGCCAACCGCTTGAGCGGCTATGGCTACGGCACTCGACACACCCGGACTTGAACAGCCACCAAACCCGCCAGTTCCACCTGGAACACTGACAGATGATTGTGTGAGATAGTTTCTTCCGTTGGCGCTGACCGTAGTTCCAGCAGGAATCGTCTGTGCGGTCATTGTTTCACAATTCTTAAAGACAATCTGTCCCTGAGATTTCTCGCCCACATCTTTAGTGCCGGTTGCGTCAAAGTCGACTGAAACGTCTTTTTTAGCCTGCTGAACCGTTGACTTAAGAGTATTGGCGGTAGCACTGGTGGTAAGCGTATTGCCAAGCGATACCTTAACGTTTGCCGATGTATCAGTAGTACGCGCGGTAATAACCACTGTTGCTTTGGCTGCAAAAAATACTGCCCATACAAGGAATGCCAAAAGCAACACACCGCCACCAATGATAAAAATGAGTTTTTTTCGGAATTTATTAAAGTTCGGTACGCCCATGCCGCTTTTTGGCTTTGGTTTTCGAGGTGATTCCCCGGGGGCAGGCGGCGTGGCTCGCGAGCCTATTCCGGCAGCACCAGTACCAGTCACATCTTTAATTGCAGGGTCGGCAAATGCCGCTGCGGCAAGCGAATTTGAATCGGCGGTTCGCGCTAGCTCCCCCACCGGCAACTGAGCACCGTCAATAATATCTTCGCCGTTATCGATATCAAGCGCCGCAATTTCAGCCAGTTCGGGCTTACTTTGCAAGTTTTTAGCAACAGGTACTTTTGCAGCCGCAGCAAGAGCCGCGAGAGCAGAGTTACTACTGATAAGCACCAAGCGCTTATCGCTTTGCTCGGCCGCCCGGGCAAGCAGCCGTAGATTAACGGCACTTTGCAGCACGCCGATTCGCTTTGGCGGAACCAGGGCAACAATTTTTTCTTTGGCATCTTTAACTTTACCGATAACTGCGGTAATGTCGTCTTCAACATCGATATAAATAACGTCTTTGTTCATGTTTATATGCGTAAAATTCGGTTTAGTTTGTCTTTAATGGTATCACCATCGGTGCTACCTCCCATTGTATCATAGCCGACCCGCAGCAAGCCCATGGCAGTAATGAACGTGTGGTCATTGGCCGCCCCTGTTGTATCGGTAATACCAACGACTTCGCTGGGCGAAATATGATGCACGGTCGGGCGTTTTGTAAAGGGCAATCCTTTGTACCAATCGCGTTCAGAAAGTGCTTCAACCAAACTGGCGAGGCTCGCACCGCCGCCGCACAGTAAAATTCTGTTTGGAAGATGGTCCACCGAATCAAATTCGCCAAGCGCCAATTCAACGCCAGCCAGCCAAACATCAAGCGTTTTTTCAATGGCCTTTTCGGCATCTTTTTTGATCGCCGGCTTAATTTGGTCGCTTTCAATGTTCACTTTTAGCTTTTCGGCATCTTTGTAGTTTAAATCCATATCGCTGGCAATCGTACGGGTGAAGCTTCGTCCACCTATGCCAAACATTTTTGTACCTTCAACACCGCCATCGTTTACCACGGCAATGTCGGTTGTTCCACCGCCGATATCGGCCAGAATTGCCGTAAAGTTACTGCTGGCATCCATGCCAAGCATCGAACGGCTAACGGCAAACGGCTCGGCAGCAACAGCAACCAGTTCGAGCGCCAGCTCATCGGCCACACGCTCCAGCGCGCCAATGTGTACCATGGGAGCAAAGGCGGTATAAATTTGCACAGCCACATCACGACCCTGAAAGCCGATGGGGTTGCTGACTTTATAGCCGTCAATATGAATACTCACCAAAGCACTGTTTACCAGTTTTACTTCTACTTCTTCGTTGCCTGTTTCAAGCGCAATCTGGCGTTGTGCCTTGCCCTGGGCGCGTTCTTGCACCTTTTCAATAATAAATTCCATTTCGGCCGTATCTAGTGGACGGTCTGGTTGCGGACGGCGGTAACGAATAGTGTTTGTTACGCCCTTTACCAGCTCGCCGGCAATACCAATCACCACCTTTTTAGCCTGTAACCCGGCTTGGTCTTCGGCTTCAGACAACGCCTCTTCGCAGTTACGTACCACTCCGGAAATATCGGCAATAGCACCCGAATGCATATCGCTAATATCTTGGCGCGAACGTCCAACTCCAACGATCTCAAGCGTATCATCGTTTATTTTTGCCACGAGTGCTTTTACGAATTCGGTCCCGATGTCTAATGCGACTACGTAGTCGTTGTCTAGTTTAGCCTGTGCTTTGTTGCGCAATTTTTCGAAAACCATAATTGGTATCATTATATACCATAACCCTAATGGAATACAAAGATTTACTTCTTGAGTTTATTTCTTACTACTTACGACAAACTACGGAACACTGTGTATCTTTAAGGGCTATGGCTAGACATTAAAGTATACGTAACCTTGCATATAACATACAATGAGGATATAATATGAATAAGCTTAACTAGGTAACCAAAGGTAATCCGATACTAAAGAGTCTACAAGAGGGTAGGTTTGATGAAATCATCACGGATAGACTACACGGGCTTAAACTGCTACGACATAATCGCGGCCTTGTGGAATAACTGTCGCCATAATCGATCAAAAAGATTTCGTGAAAAGTATGAATTTCCTACAATCATCACTGCAAGTGAAATAGATCACGGCGCTTTTACGGATAGTAATTTTGGAAGTGGTGGCAAATTCATTGCTGACCTGCTCCATGAACTCGGCCTCACTATCCGTGATTTCCAGAAAGAAAGGCCTGATGATACCTTCGACCCTCGGCAGTACGACAAAAAGAATGGCCGAGGACTCGCAAAACGAGTAATCGACCAATTACGAGGCACCGGCTCAGTCGCCAAGCTCTAATTGCCACCTAGCAAGCTCGAGTAAGGTGGAGGCTCGTTATATTTACAAGCCTCCACCTTACGACCTTCTTCATCTTCAGTAAGATATGGTTCTTATTTTCCCTTAATTATGAAAAAGATTGGTATCATACCAATCTTTTTCATAATTAAGAATGAGTGGCTCAAGCTAACCCGGCCCATTATGCATAACTATAGCGCCGTATTCATATCAGTCTGAATTTCACTCGCTGAAAGCGCACGGTTGTAAATACGAACATCGTCCATGAGACCCTTGAAGTATTCACCCCATACACTATTACCGCCAAGTCGTAATGCGCCGGTAGTAGCGCGCAGGTTGCCGCTTAAGGCTTTCGTACCCACCAGGGTACCATTTACGTAAATACGCAGGTTGCTGCCATCAAACGTACCGGTAATGTGCCACCAGGCAGTCGTTGAAAGTGCGCCGCTTCCATTTACGCCAACATCGCTTGTAATGTTACCGTAGAGCGCTGGGCGCGAGGCATTGTTACCAGAGTACAGCGTATACGCCATGCCGCCGCTGGCTTCTTTGGTCATGATAGTGCGCCAGCCGGTGAGGGTACTTGGTTTTACCCACGCTTCAAGCGTCATACCGCTAGTCATATCAAGATCGTTGGCATCGGCAATCGTTACCCAGTTGTTTGTACCGTTAAAAGACAAAGCCTTGCCGTATTTTCCGGTTGTACTCCAGGTAACGCCACTGAGGGTTCCGGTGTGATTTTTGCCGGTTCCATCGGTGAGTGTTGTGCCCGTGCCTTCGTTAAAGTTATAACTGGCGACCAGGCCGCCAAGCGTAGCCACGTTTTGCACGGTTACTGTAATGCCGGCTGAGGTGGTTGTGTTTCCAGCGGCATCTCGAGCCACTGCCGTAAGAATATGCTGTCCGTTTGAGGCCGTGCGCGTATCCCAGTTTGCTAGGTAGGGTGCGGCAGTCATCTCACTACCCAGGTTTATGCCATCGAGTTTTAGTTGAACACCAACAACTCCGGTTGCATCGGTGGCATTTGCGACCAGCTGAATAGTGTTGCTTACCATTCCCCCGGTTGGGCTTGTTATAGCCACTACTGGCGCCGTTGTATCCGGGGTCGGCATTGTAATGTTTACGCTGCCAGATGCCGGAGAAGTGTTACCCGCGGCGTCTTTAGCGGCCATGCTATAAGTATAGGTTTGGCCCGATGTAAGGCTGTTGTTCGTAAATGTCGTACCAGTTACCGTTGCGACCATCACGCCATCACGCGTTACTTCGTAGCCCGTT
>DATHGD010000038.1:0-4679 GCA_035317765.1 Saccharimonadales bacterium (SeqCode)
CAGCGACAAAAAGCCATCAATAAACATAAATTCAACCAAATAAATGCCAATCGCCCACATCATGTCCGGATGCATATAGCCATACGTAAGATAAATGAGCGACACGCACAAACGATCGGCCATAATATCCAGCACGGCGCCGCTACGCATTTCCTGGTGAAGCGCCCGTGCCACAATGCCATCCAAAATATCCCCTACCCAGTAGCTTGCAAGGCCAGCCAGTAGTAGCCACTGGTTGTCGTGTAAAATCGCAAGCACGGCAAACGTCACCGCTATAAGCGTACGTACTAACGTAATACCCGAGGCTACCGTAAATAGCGTTTCTTTTGCGGGAAGTACCCAGCCATGATGGAGAGAATCAGGTTTTTGCATATGCTTTAGGCAACCATATCCTCGCCAAAATGCTTCTGCAGGCGCATCGTGACGCTTCCCTCGTGGCGGCCAAGTTTTTTACTGAGCTCTTCTACTGTAGCTCCGTTTAAAAATGCCTGTTTTAGCGTTTCATCGTCTTGAGGCTTCCATGGCATGTAGGCATTCGGATGCGTTTCGCGCATTTTAGCAATTTTTTCAGCCCAGCCCGAATCACTTTTTGGTTTTTTTACTGGTGGCGGTTCGGTTTTTCTTTTCTCGGCTTTTTTAGCTAAATGAGCAAACCGTTTACTGTCATTTGCTGCCCTTGAGCGTAGCGTTGAGTCGATTTCCTGTGCATCGGAGCTAACAGCAAGGGCCATCTTATTAATGCCAGAAAGATACAGGTTGTTCAAGTTTTTTACTCGGCTCAGAGCCACGTAACCCATACCTTCAACAAAGGCTTTACGAAGATCAATCCGGGCAGCATCCAGGGTCATCCCTTGGCTTTTATGCACCGTTATCGCCCATGCAAGCCGCAGTGGAATCTGCGTAATACTCGCCCGCTTTTTATCACCATCACGAAGCTCCCAGGTGTCTGGACTCATAGTTACCGTATGGTTGTTTCTAAACTCAACAATCGGATATTCTGTTGAGGGCTCAAAATCGGTAACCGTACCCAGGCTTCCATTGGCGTATTTGCGATCGGTTGAGTTCTTCACCGCCATCACCAGCGCACCTTTTTTCAACCGTAGGGTTTCAGGCGCCAGTACCGAGCGTTGCAGTGACTCAACATAGTTTGCTGCGCCCGTGGTGGTTTGTGTATAAAAAAGTTCGTCACCGGAAAGGTCGTCAAGCTTAGCTTCGTTTAACTTGTCTACATCAATATTAACCGTGTGGAGCTCTGTTAAAACCATATCGGGATCGGGCACTTCATCGACACGTGCCAGTAACTTTTCGGCATGATGCCGCCGAATGTCGCCCGCCCGAAGCGCATTTAAAATATCAAGTAAATCTTCATCGTCCTGACGATGCTGCTCTTGCAAATAGCAAATAGTCGGGTCAAGCTCGCGCCATACGTTGCTATGCACTACAAATCCACCCGCCCGTGAATCCCCCCTATTAATTGGCGGCAGCTGAAAAAAGTCGCCGCTCATTATTAGCTGAATACCGCCAAATGGTTCATCTTTTCGCCGCACCAAACGGCAGGCTTCGTCCACCATATCCAGCCGGTAATCGTGCAGCATCGAAATCTCATCAATAATAAGCACATCAGTTTTTTCAATAATTTCACGTCGTCCTTTTGCTAGGTGTTCAGCAAATCCTTGCGGCAAATGGTCTGAAACACCAATCCCGGCCCACGAGTGAATAGTTGTACCGCCTAGGTGTGTTGCCGCAAGGCCGGTAGTAGCCGCCACTGACACGTGCTTCCCTTCGGCTTTGGCCAGCCGAATAAACTGGTTCAATACAAACGTCTTCCCGGCACCTGCTGGCCCGGTAAGCAGAACGCTTTCTCCCGAAAGCATGATTTCTAGCGCTAACCCCTGATTCATTACTTTCCAGTATACACGCTCTCAGCTTCACTCGTCCATTGTGTTTTTATACCGGTATCGTTGCGCTAATTCATGAATCATCATATAGTACAAAAGGCCCAATCGACCAGATACAGATCGAGGAGCGTTTCCCATGAGAATCACGGACAATATGAGGAGCAAGGCATTGGTAAATGGCGTCGTAGAGTGGTTTGACAGCCACCTAATGCCACCTTCGGCCGACCGCGAATTCGATGAAGTCATCCTCTACCCCGTTGCACCACGCTTGAGTCTACCCGTAAACTATCTCGCTACTACCTGTTACATCCGTACTAGTAGTACTAAGTATAAAGGACGCAGCGGTATTGCGTTAGAAGTTCGCCACAAGAAAAGCGATCCGCAACCCGTAGTAACCGTAGTGCTCGACCCCAACAGTGGTCGTCACCTCACTACAATCTGGCCGTAGGCGGCATTGTCTTCTTAGAGCGTTACGCTCCAAGAAGACAAGCCTACCCCAACAAGCTTTATCCGCGCGGCGGCTCACCTTCTGGATCATCCAGAAGTTTTTTGCTTTTTATCTCGTAACGCTTACCGGTAATTTCACTTACAATATAGTCTTCGTTAATAAGATTTACAAACGTATCGAGGTCGTTGCCGTCCATAATAATAATCGCGCCGGCATCATCGGTCATAAGCTCTAGTTGCATCTGGTCGGCGTATTCAATCGCTTGCTCTTGGGTAACCGCACCAATTTCCATTTTTTGCAGCTTATTAACAATTTTCTTGCGTTCGCGTACCAAACTTTGAAGGTCTAACCCATCGGGAAAACTCAGTTTAAACTGCTTTTCGATTTCTTCAACCTTTTGGTCGGCCAACGCCTGTTTTTTATAGTCGTAGTTAAACAATTTTTCAAATTTATTCTGGTTAAACACAAAAATATCTTTGTTCACAATCAGCACCTGGTTGTCGGCCGGCACCTTAAGGCCAACATCTGCCTGAAATGTACCAAATTTTCCATCACGAAATTCCCAGCTGGTAGCACCGTTTAGTACGTTACCCTGGCTAATTACTTTTACGGCGTAGAATGCCTTTTTTGGGTCATCTTTGTGAGTAAACTTTGCCACTATACCTTTAATGCGCTTAAATTCGTGTTCTTCCTGCGAAAATTCTACAATATCATGGCGTTCTTTTTCAATAAGATGAATCAGTGTTTCAGCTCGGCCAACTTTTGCAAGATCAGTTCGAAGTAGCGTGTTTTCCTCGCCTTCAGATAGCTCGAAGTCGCGTACCGACAGGCCGGTACCCGCGCCCATATTTACAAAGTTAATAAGGTCAAACAAAAATAGCGGCTTAATCTGGGCGTTAAGATCGCTTGCAAAGTGGGTACTATACGGGGTGTAATTTTTGTTAAACAAAAAAAATTCTACATCAAGCTCACCCTTTACTCCATCGGTGTTATTTGCCCACAAAAAAATATCGGTTGTATCGCGCGTTTCTGGTTCCATATTCTATCTTTCGTTTTACAATATAAGTTGGTTTTTATTGTAGCTTAAAGGTAAGCAGAAATACCACCCCCTATGGCCATTATTTATTGCACTTGTGCTTGGTAGCCATAAAGCCACGGCGTTATACTGATAGTAATGCCTCTTTCCTCGGTACAAAACTACATCATTTCCCGGTTGAAAAATGCCGATATATTGCGTTACCGCGACATGAAACCGGCCGACACGCCTAACGATTTGTTCAATTATCATCTTAAAGCCCTTATAGTCAAACAGCTGGTCGAAAAACTGCCCGAGGGGTATAGATTGTCCGACCAAGGCCGCGAATACGTGGCTGACATTCACCACACCAGCGACCAGGCAAACCGCTTGTTTAAAATCAATGTCATTACCATCGTCTCCCGGATTAAAGACGGCGAAGTACAAATACTCACTCAAACCCGCAGCTCACAGCCCTCATACGGCCAAGTGGGCGTCATGGGCGGCACTATTTTAAAAGGCGAATCATTTCTTGAAGGCGCACACCGAAAGCTTCAACAAGAAACGGGTCTTAAGGCCACCTTTCGGCTCTTTGGTATTGAAAGAAGGCAGCTCTATAAGTCCGGCAAGCTCTTCTCGGACGTCCTCTTTCCTATTTGTTATGCCGACAGCGTTATGGGTGAACTTACCGAGAAAACTGAATTCGGCCATAACTACTGGGCACCTATTGAAGCGGCGATCGTCAATGATTCTCGGCCATTTGATAGCATTGCTGCAATTCCAAAAGTACTTACAGCCCTAAAAAACGGAACGCTCGATACCCTTCCCTTTTTCTGTGACGAAACCATTCAGAAAAACTAATCAAATAATAATTGCGACTATTTTCCAGAGAGCATTCCCTCTCTTTTTTTCATTCTTGCTAGTTGCTATTCTCGGTGCAAATAGCAAAGGAGAATCATATGAGCGAAAGACTACTCGATATCAAAAAAGACGGCGTTGAGATGATTACCTACCCCGAAGACCTGAGCTACGGAGTTGAGCACGCCGCAACGCTCTGGAAAGCATTCTGCGACCTGCCACCAGAAATAAAGCGGCGTTTTTCAGCCGAAAATACTCAAAACGGTGTGGGGTACGAATCAAAAAGCGGCGAAGGACCCCATGGAGACACGAAAGAAAACTTCGACTTCTCTATTCGCGGACTTAACGCGCTTCTTGAGGCGGTAGAAACCACCAATAACAAAGTGGCAGCCGACTTTATTGCCGCCGTCCAGTCTTTGGGTGAACACGCAGCACCAATGATCGAACAATTCGGCGAACG
>DATHGD010000039.1:0-11455 GCA_035317765.1 Saccharimonadales bacterium (SeqCode)
GCACACAAGTAGTAATTAGGTAAGGATTATTGGCCGACCCACCGCCAAGACCACTATAAGCGTAGGCATCCTTAGCGTGTAAAAGACCGAGAATTATACTCGCCAACAGCACGAGCGCAAAAATAGTTGTGAAGATAAATCTTCGCGATTGCGACAATAGCAGCTGTATCATTTCCCCTCACAGTAATGTTTCGTTTCAGTATAGCGGTCCTGTTTACGTTTGTATACGTTTCTTGCGATAAGACGCCTCAAGCTGCAACCAAGCATCGTTTCATACTACGATTGCTGAACCTAACAATCTTTAAAGCGCATAAGAAAAAGCCTTAGATATAAATACCTAAGGCTTTTTCTATGGCTCCGCGTAGTGGATGAAGTTAGAGCCCTGATAGCTGAAGATTTGGGCTGCAAATATAAAATCCCTAATGAAAGGCAAGGGGGATGCAATGATTTATAATTCTAGCTTCTCAACTAGCAATATCCTGTCTAGCACTTTCGATATATCAGCTAGGCGAGAATTTCATTATTAATGTCACCCGAAGACTCGATCCGTCGTTTTATCAGCTTTGTGTCTTCTTCTGGTGGTAGTTCCTCAGGAGTCATGCCTTCGTTAATTAACGTGTCACGAATTGACTGACTGTGGTCAGAATGTACTTCATCGATTGCGTCAACACCATACAAACCGCTATTTTCGATTTTGTACTTTGTCATTTGATTCGTGAGGCCCTTAGCACTTAGTAAGACATTCGGCATTTTATCAGCGAGTGGCTTTGCGAGTGGCATAGCGTATTTTGTCTTCATGTCCTCTGTATCATTACCGCCAAAAAATACTTTGTCGCCATCCGACTTAATCTTTGCGAGCCCCCTAGCTGAGATACCCACTTCCATCACAGCTGAAGATAGCTGCCTGTCGGAGTCGGTATATTTATTGCGCTCTTTCAATCGTTCAAGGTCACTCTCGTTCGCCTCGCTAATCTCGCGAAGACGCGTCTTTTGAGCAAAGTATCCCTGCGCCTCCGCAACTCGCTTTTTCTGATCACCATCGCCAGTCATGGCAACAAGGTATGACGCCAGCCGCGAAAGATTATAGTCTTTCACTCGCCGTTCATTTCCATAGCCAATTGCAACCATTTTATGACCGGCCATGAAATGGTTGTCCACATTACCACCGGTGATACGTAAACTTTCAGCCGCCCTGTGGATAAGTGGTTCGAAGATTTGCCATGACTTATAATCAAGCTCTACCATTAGGTCACGGGCAGACCAATATTCCTCGCCTCGCTCGTTAACCTGGCGAATTTCATCGAAGATTGTTTTCTTCGGCTTGAGACTTGCGATATCTAACTCGTCAGCCATTATTTTTTACCCCTTAATAGTTTATCGATGCGGCCATCCCAACCCGCAGAATGTATTTCCCGCGCCTGTACTAGATTATTTGACAGTAGTTGCTGCTTGGTCATCTTTGACAATGTCTCCCAGTTGCTACTGTTTAGTATATAACTTGCATTGCCATACCGTAGGCTTTCAAGTATTGCAAGTCCTTTACTCGGGAATACATAAATAATGTAGCCATCGAAGCCAGCAACGCCAACGGCGCGTTCATCAGGTCGATATGAAGCAATCTTCTCCTGGCGGCCAAGTTCAACAGGACGGATTCGTTTTGACTTTGACAGTATGCCGCTAAGTGTCTTCTCGGAAATCTTTTCACCTTTCGGTAAAATAACCCAGTTAAGTCGGCGCACCACCCGCGGATCGGGTACAGGGTTAAACTCCTCGTCAAAAATCTCTACATAGCCAAATAACTCCAAGAAGAGGTTAATGGCGTGCAGCAACTCTGCCTCATCTGCTGCATCATAATGTGCAGCTTTAGGAATTGTGATTAGCGACTTACCCGCCATTTCTTTAACAGTTAACTCAAGTGCCGGCGGTTCGACTAATAAACGGGGGAAGCGCCAGTAGGTATGTGCCACCAAACGAGTAACCGTATTCGTTTCACCGCGCCCAGCCCATTCTTTGTGCGTCCAAGCATAAACTCGCCGGAACGACTCTTTTTCTCGGTTGCGCTGAATAACCTCCCGACCAAAAGCATTGAAGCGACCAACTGGACCGGTCGTTTTTGGTAACACCGTGTCGCCTGTCGATGGTGACCCACCAAAGCCGATGAGCTTTGCTTTATCAAAATTAGCGGTAAAATCGACAGCAAGCAGGAGGTTCTTATTATGAAGAGACCCTGGCAAATTGCTCGCCAGGGATCGGATGCGTCGCTTATTAATCACAAATCCTTGTGATGTTGATGTTGGTTCCGGTCGTTCAGAAGACTGCGGCTTTTGTTGTTCAGGTTGTGTCCCTGGCATATACTGTCCCTTTCCTGATCTTGCAGGATTATTCTAACTTTGTTAGGATTGGGACAGATGACTTTCCGAGTTTATCTGTCCGTCCCCGACCTAACCATCGGGGACTTTCACGTCCTACTGGACTCCTAATGTGTCTCAGTATATGCAATACGCGATTTACTGTCAACATCAACTTTAATTTTATGCACTTATACATATTTTAGTCCCATAATATTGTCATGGTCGTGTTTTCATGATAATATAAAAGTAATGGAATTACTACATGAAACTCTAGTGGAGGAGATTCGTGACTTGCGTCGCTCTATGCACATGGATCAGCAAACCCTCGCGGGTGCCGTGGGCGTAAGCAGGTCATCGATCAGCAATATCGAAAGTGGGCGACAACTCGTTACGCTTACTTTGTTTTATAAAATTGCTTTCGCCTTACATAAGGTTCCCGGCGAATGGCTAGACTCTTTACTTAAGAGAAGTCTATCCGCACAGCCCTTATCTCCTGAAGATGTTGGTGATGATGATGTCTTTAAGACTATTAACGATTTAATCAAGGAGAAATAAATTATGCAACGTCAAAAGATTCAAATATTAGCAAACGCTATACTTAACGAACATAACCTTAATGCTGTACCCGTTAAAGTTGAGAAACTCGCTAAACTTATAGGCGCAGAGGTTAAGCGAGATAACCTTAAATCGTCATTGTCCGGCTTTGCCGTTCAGAAACATGGCTCAAAGTTTATAGGCATTAACTCCAATGAGAGTGCTGAACGACAGAGGTTCACAATTGCCCATGAAATTGGTCACTTATTCCTTCATAAAAAAGATAGTGTAAATTATGACCTTGATGGTGCCATGCTTTTCAGGGATGGTCATTCAAAGCAAGGTACAGATGTTAAAGAAATTGAAGCTAATCGATTTGCTGCCGAACTACTCATGCCAGAAGTTGGACTGCGACAACGGTTAGCGGCGGCTGGTGTCGTCGACCTTGTCGGTGAAGATGTTAAAACTAGTAAACTGATTTCGAAACTTGCCAAAGAGTACCAAGTTAGTACTCAAGCTATGTCTATCCGCCTTACAACACTTTACTTTAGTTAAATCTCTTAAGTCTATTCCAAACTTTATAAATACGATCTGGAATCAAGCTACCTCCAGCTCTAGTTACTGATTAGATCTTTGTACAGATAGCTTTCTTGAGTTATGATTAACTTGTGAACGATGATCAAACTCACGTTAATCCCGCCTACGGGGAAAACTTCTTGACCCAAGTAGTTCTTAAAATTGACTTCTCTTCCATAGAGGCTATTAATGTTAACAGTGTCAACACGGCTTTTGAATCTCTGGAGGGTGGCTTTAATCCTGCTCAAATACTTGAGAAGATAGACTTAAGAATCGAAGACCACGAAGGGGAACTAACAACGAATAGGATTGTTGACTCAATATTTAAAATCGAAAAAGACGATTCTAATTTTATTGAGATTACAAAGACAAGTATTGTCATTGCAACGACTTCTTACTCTAGCTTTACTACATTCAGTCAATTTTTCACGCCTATACTTGAGATGTTTTTTGAGAAATTTACAGTTACTCAAGCTTCGAGGATCGGACTTAGATATATCAATGATATCGACCTGGAAGAATCTAGTGATTTATTCAACTGGAACAATATAATTTCTCCCAGCCTGGTATCAAATCTAAATTTCGTTGATGACAAAAGCCATATACGACGTGCAATGCATAATATATTTTTGGAGCATGACGAAGACACATTAATTAACTTCAACTATGGAATGTTCAATAAAACCTTTCCATCTAAGATACTGAGTAAAGAGTTCGTCTTAGATTATGAATGTTTTACTCCATACGGAACGGAGGTAAACGATATCATACCAACTCTTACGAACTATAATCAGATAATCACCGATGTTTTTGAAAAAAGCATAGGAGATGAATTAAGAGAAAGGATGCGCCAACAATGATAAGAACAACTGCGACACAAACGCCAATTCAAAAAAAGTCTAGTACATCGCAATCGCCTTCTAAACCTATAAAGATTGCCACTATTCAGGAAGCTAAGGCCTACAATACCTATTCTGTAGTCACTTCCGACAGTACGGTGCTCTATAAGCCTAGAACCATAACTATTAAGAAGACCATTCTTCGTTGATGTATGTACAACTCAAATCCCGCCACTAGAATTAGACAGGGTGATATATTCGTGGATGTTGAGTATCAATTTATTACAGGCGACAAAATTAGTACGAGCTTTCCGTATATTGTTGTTGTTTCCCAGGATTGCGACCTCGAGCAAGATGCAGCTGCCAGGGTTGCAACACCAAAGAAACATGATACATACCTAGACACAATTCTCATTTGCCCCGCATTTATAGCGGAGACGTTTAGGGCTGGTCAACATATGGCAGAGTTGGGAATGGAGATGGAACCTAAAGGAAAAGCTAAAGGCACTACATGGAATTATATCCACAGCAATAGAGATCCTCGCTATCACTTGTTGGATGCTGGTGACAGCGATGGAATGCCCGAACTAGTTGTAGACTTCAAGCGATACTATACTATTCCGCGTTCTCATATGTATGAGAATTATGATGATCATTTTAAAACATCTGTCAACGAATTATATAGAGAATTATTGTCTCAAAGGTTCGCTTCGTTTCTTTCCAGAGTAGGCTTACCTACTGAAGATTCAATCGCCTAGGTCTCTCTTCCAACTGGTTTAGACTCTTCAAGTATGCGGTAGGTTTCAGACTTGGGCTAGATAACCCATAGCCTTAGCAGCTAGCTATCAGCAGGTCTCTTTCGCTTGCTCATTCTGGCAAAAGTAAACTTTCCTAGGACTTCGCTGCGCCGCTCCGAACTACCAAAACATAGAAAAAAGCTGCAATCCAAATGGATTTGCAGCTTTTTTCTTGGCTCCGGCAGCTGGGCTCGAACCAGCGACCTAATCGTTAACAGCGATCCGCTCTACCACTGAGCTATGCCGGAATACTAGGGTATTATACCTGTTAAATGGCCGTTTGGTCAAGTAAAATCTCGAGGGCGGCTTTGAGGGTCGTAACTTCTTTTTTTGCCCGCACAGAATCGACAACTTCACGCTTTTTGATTTCACGTTTGAGCCACTTTATATGCTCTTCATTAGGGTCGCGTTCGGCGGCTACAGATACAACCTCGAGCGAGCGGGCAGAATTGTCTTTTTTACGCAGTTGGCCGGTAGTAATAAGGCCGTCTACATGTACTGCCACGGTAGAAACTGATTTATAGTCAAGCGCCCGCATAATTTCGCGGTAGCTTGGCCCGTAGCCGTTGCCTTTTATGAAACCATCGATAAAACTTAACAGTTCGCGCTGTTTTTTACTTGGTCTGTTTTCGAGCATAGCTACCTCTGGCCAGCGCGATTGCCGCGAGACCCCACCATATTATTGACACTGTATCGTCTGCCCACACCGGCAAAAGCAGCCCAATGAACGCTAGACCCGCACCGCTTGCGAATACGCCAAGGTGCAGCCAATCTCGCCGGCCGCGCCATAGCCGCACCATTATAAGACTAAGTAGCGCCAGAAATAACGCCAGTCCAAGCCAACCGGTTTCGTGCGCAATCATGAAGAACTGGCTTTCGACAATTGTAGGGTTGCCTCCAAGTAGCGATGCCGAGCCAGCGCTACCAATGCCCGCACCCAGCGGCCTCTGTACTAAGTTAGTGAGACCATCAAAAAGCGATTGGGCGTGAGCTTCGTTTGAGGTGAGCGCGCTGCCGCCTTGGGGGTTTTCATGCAAAATAACGTTTGATACGAACGTATTGTCTTGTGCGGCCACGAGCCCGCCGACAAGTGCGAATACCACTACAGCCGTTGCAATCCAGGCGCTGCGGGATACTTTGCGAAAAACGGTTACTGCCGTCACGCAGCCCATGGCAATAAGGGCACCTATCCAGGCGCTGCGGGAATAACTAAGCCAGAGCGCCACTAAACTGCATACACCCAGAACGATCGTACCCGCCAGCACTCGCTTGTCGCGCAGACGTAGTTTTTGGTAAGCAAGCGCTGCAGCCAGCAGACCCAGTGCCATTCCTGCATACGCGCCGACCGGGTTTGGCCCGCGAAGCGTGCTATTAACACGGATAAACTCTGGGTTTCTATCAACGGTCAAGTACGGTGTAATGGTAGTTTGGCTATAGCCGATATGCGTTAAAATGTCGGCTGGCAAAAAGAATTGTAACGTTGCAAAACCCACAACAATAAATGCACCGATAACCCCTAGTACAAGCATACGATGACGGTACATTGGTGCCATTTTCAGCGTTACATACACCAAGCTGAAGAAAAGAATATACCGAAGATCAATCGCCAGGCCCGCCGCTGTAGCTGCCGCCCCTTGGTAAAAAACGCCAACAAGAACAAAATGAAGCAAAACATAGGCCACAATAATGCGCGCCAGCCAGTCATGCATAAATTCGTGCCACATTTTACGTTTGGTAATGCTAATTGCCACCAGCGGTACCAGTCCTACCATTAAAATTTCTTTCCACGACTTAATCAACAGGCTAAAGTCGGGAAAAAGCACCTCAAGCCCGACACTCAGCGGCGCATGCAACACAATACCGCCAAAAATCACCATTAAAACTACGATTGCCAGTTTTTGCAGACGCGTAATATTCATTCCTTTTAGTGTAGCGAAAAAATGATATAATAACAGCCATAGATGCCTTCAAAAAACACTAAATTCTATAGCCTTGTTCTTATACTTGCCGATTTTTTCGTATTACTACTGGCGTTTGGCATTGCCTACATTTTACGCGTGCAGTACGATCCCCGCCCTCTTCTCGCCCCTGTGTACGCCCAGCAATACTTTATTACGTTTATTGCCATCGTTCCCTTTTGGATTCTTATTTTCGCCTCTTTGGGCCTATACCAGGCTACTACTTATAACCGCCGCCTGGTTGAATGGGGAAAGATTTTTGTAGCCTCATTTATTGGTATTTTAATTGTTATTGGCTGGGAATACGCCAGCCAACAGCATATTTTCCCGGCGCGACTGGTTGCAGCCTATGCTTTTATTGCCTCGTTTTTACTGATTGTGTTTGAACGCGAGATTTTACGCGTCACCCGTAGCATTTTATTTAACATTGGCCGCGGTACCAGCCGGGTACTTATTATCGGCAATTCGGCTGCTACACGCGACATTGCCGATAACCTTTCTAATACCTATAAAAGCGGCTATCGCATTGTAGCGATTGCCGGGCCAAAGAAAGTAATTCCGCCCGGTCTTGAAGTAAAGCACTTTACTTCCATTGATGCGGCCTTAAAAGAAATCAAGAACCTGGGTGTGACAACTATCATTCAAACCGACCTGTACGATTCGGCCGAGCGCAACCAGCGCATACTTGGTGCCGCGCAGGTTAACCACATCAGCTACAGCTTTATTCCTGGAGAGGCCGAGTTTTACGCCGGTAAAAATACAGTCGATGTCTTCCTGGGCTATCCTATGATTTCGGTCAGTCAAACGCCGCTGATTGGGTGGGGAGCGATTGCCAAGCAAGTATTTGATGCCATCGCATCGCTGTTTTTGGTAATACTACTTTCACCTGTATTCATCATCCTAATTCTGCTGCAAGCTATTTTTAACCCGGGACCAATCTTTTACATCAGCAAGCGTCTTAGCAAATTCTCAGAGCCAGTCGGGCTGTTTAAGTTTCGCAGCATGGGCGCCAAATACGGCAAACGAGACGCCGCGGTGGAGTTTCGTGAAATGGGCCGGGAAGACCTGGCTAAGGAATACGAAGAACACCGCAAAGTAGAAAACGACCCGCGCATTACCAAGTTTGGCCAGTTCCTACGCGTAACCTCGCTTGACGAACTGCCTCAGCTTTTCAATGTACTAAAGGGCGATCTAAGTCTAGTAGGGCCGCGGCCTATTTTGCCGCAAGAAACTAACTTTTCACCTAGCCGCACGGCGCTACTTCACAGCGTTAAATCGGGTGTTACGGGTTTGTGGCAAGTCTCGGGTCGCAGCAACCTCACCTTTGACGAGCGCATAGAACTGGAACTTTTTTACGCACAAAACTGGAGCTTTTGGCTCGATATTAAGATTCTATTCAAAACGATTGGCGTGGTATTTCGTAAAAAAGGAGCAAAATAATGCCCGCTCCAAAAATTGCCATTGTCACTGACTGGCTTACTAATATGGGCGGCGCCGAGCCACTACTGCTGGAGATTCACAAGCTCTACCCAAATGCGCCTATTTATACCTCTGTATATAACAAAGAAGCCATGCCAGCGTTTAAAGACTGCGATGTTCGTACTACCTACTTACAGAAAATACTGCCAAAATCGCTGCGCTACAAGCATGCTTTGTGGCCGGTACTGCGCGCCTATGCTTTTAGAAAACTCGATCTCACCGAATACGATATTATTATCAGCACCGCCAGCGCCGAGGCAAAGGCCGTTAAAAAACGACCCGGTGCCGTTCATATTTGCTACTGCCACACCCCGATTCGCTACTATTGGAGTCACTACGAAGAATTTAAAAAAGAGTTTAATTTTGGCCCGCTCACATCATTAATTCGTCCGGTCATTCCGCTGTTCGTTCGCTCAATGCGAAAGCTCGACCTTGAGTCGATTGATGGCATTGATACGTTTATTGCCAACTCAACCATTACCCAGGCACGCATTAAACAGTACTACAAACGCCCCAGTACTATTATTTACCCGCCTATCGACACAGAACGCTTTACACCGCCCGTAAAGTCGAAGCGTGAGGGTTTTGTGGTGTGGGGTAGGCATGTGCCGTACAAGCGCTTTGATATAGCCATTGAGGCCTGCAATAAGCTCAAGGCTCCACTTACTATTATTGGCTCCGGGCCCGACACCGAGCGCCTTAAAAAGCTAGCCGGACCAACAATTACCTTTACCGGCCGTATTAGCGATGATGAGCTGAATGCAATTGCCTGGAAAAGCAAAGCCTTTCTGTTTCCGAACGAAGAAGATTTTGGCATGTCCGCCGCAGAAAGCCTGGCTGCCGGTACGCCCGTGGTGGCCTACGCCAAGGGCGGCGCGCTTGATATCGTACAAGACGGTGAAACGGGCATACTATTTAACGAGCAATCTGTTGACTCGCTCGTAGCCGCCATAAAACGACTCGATGATTACACATTCCTTCCCGCCACACTTCACCGTAAGTCGAAGCGGTTTGCTAAAAGTTTGTTTGCCAGCAAAATCCAAAAAGTAGTGAGTGACGCGACCAAGCGCTAAGCCTTTTCATTTTTCATAATCTGCCTACGAATACAGGCCACCACAATCGGTGACCTGTATTTATTATGTGGCTGCCAGCTATCTACTGACCGCCGTACCCGTACCCATAGCCCGGGTATTTAATGGCTGGTTTATGATAGTTTGTTATTTTCAGCGGCTCGCTCGACTTATTTGACGGTGCAATGTAGAGTTCGCTATCGTTCTTTGAAAGCAGCACATACTTGTCGCTATACCATCCGTAAGCAATGTAGTCGGACTTGTCTGCCAAGGTTGTAAAGTCTTTTCCATCGGCGTTGCCGACCAACAAAATATTCTTGCCATCGCGTGGTTCGTACCAGAACGTTTTTTGGTCGCTTGGTGAAATCAGATAGGTTGGGTAGAACGTATTGTAAAATTTGTCATCAGTGTTTGAAACGCTTTTTATACCCGTTTTTTCATATTCGTAGTAGCTTGATGTGGCTCCATCAACAGACACCTTGAAGTAAACTTCTTGTGGAGCGTATAACTTGGCTTCAATATTGAGGTAGCGTTGCATGCCAAACTCTTTAACGCGCTGCTTGCCACTGCCATCGGGATTCACCGCCATAATGGCAGATTTTTTATCGGATGGAATACTACCGCCTTGGTTCCACACCTTGGCGTAGACAATTTTGTTATTAAGAATATACAGATTTTGAATGGTTTCATTCTGATAGTCGTACGTAGCATTTCCCATACCCGCCGTTTCGTCCAACGTAGTAAGTTTGCCGGTTTCGGCGTCAAAGCTTTTCAGCGATTGCTGCTTGTCATCCCAGCTTTTCTTGTTGTTTCGGTTCACCTGATAAATGAACCTATGGCCCGACCAGCCCACAAGCTGGAAGGTTGCATCACCTTCGTCAATTGTCGTTAAGTTGCCCGATTTCCCGTCTACCAGGTACAGCTGGCCTACTTTGTTATTGTCACGCTTGGCCGAGAGCGCCATGTATTTCCAGTCTCTGGCAGCAAGAAGCACTGTTGTGTTGTCTATTTCGTTGCCGGTTCCTTCAACCACTACCGATGCATTGCTGCCATCGAGGTAAGATTTCATGACGTTTAGCTTACCGGTTTTTTTGCTAAGAAAGTAAATTGAACCGCTTGGCGTTAGAGTAACAGTATTAGCATCGGCTTGATCGGTTACTTTAATCTCTACATCGCTTTGGTTATAGCCTTCGGCCGTAACCGTCCCTGTAAGTGTTTTCTTATCGGCGGGCAATACTATTGAGGCAACACCTTTGTCATCGGTAATTGCCGATGTGCCCTGCACGGTAATCGTTGCCTTTGCCAATAACGATTGGGTAATTTTATCTTTTACCACTACTGTTACCTGACGGCCTGTTGCGCTAAGGCTTAGGTTGGCTGAATCGGGAGCGCCAAATACCGGCACCGTATACGTTAAGGCCGCTTCTTTATAAAATTTCTTTGTTATCTTCAGCGTATATTCACCCACTGGCACATCACCAAGTACCACTTTTCCGTTATTGTCGGTTTTAGCCGAGATCGCACCTAAAACTACCGTTGCCTCAGTAATCGGTTTGTTGGTAGTTACGTCTTTTATAACGGCTGTGACGTCTTTTTTAACAAAGTTACCCAATATACCGTAACGAGTAGCGGGAACAGCATAGAGTACGCCTAGTACAGCCAAAAGGATGACGAGAGTAGTAATTACCTTGCCTTTTTTAGTGCCTAAAAATCGTTTGAATTTATTGGTCTTGGGAGGCAATGCGGCAACAACAGGAGCGGAGGGCTCCTCGGGGGTCTCGGCTACAATAGGCTCTTCTTCTAAGCGACTGATTGAACCCGTATCTTCGATTTCTGTTTTTACGATACCGC
>DATHGD010000040.1:0-4708 GCA_035317765.1 Saccharimonadales bacterium (SeqCode)
CCTCGATAATCGTACTCTCGTCTTTACCAACAATTACCTTGCGAGCCGTACCCACTACCTCGAGACCAACAGTATCAAAAGAGAGTGCTTGGTCATCACTTACTACTGTTGCGCCGGTAAGCGTAGCAATATCTTGTAAAATTTCCTTGCGGCGGTCGCCAAAGGCAGGAGCCTTAACCGCAACCGTGTTAAAGACACCTTTTAGTTTATTGAGCACAAGAATACTCAGCGCTTCACCTTCAACTTCATCAGCAATCAATACTACATCTTTTTTACCAGCCTGAGCAAGTTTTTCAAGCATTGGCAAAAATTCTTGCACACTGCTGATTTTTTTGTCGGTTATGACAATAGCCGGCTTTTCGTAGACGGCTTCTTGCCGGGCAGTATCGGTAACAAAAAATTGGCTGACAAACCCGCGATCAAGCGAGAAGCCTTCAACTACTTCGGCTTCAAGTTCAAGTCCTTGGCTGGCTTCAACCGTAACAACACCCTCTTTGCCTACTTTTTCGATAACATTTGCAATCAACTTTCCGATTGTTTCGTCACCCGCGCTAATAGTTGCAACCTCGGCAACACGGGCTTTTTTGCCCTCGATGCTCTCGCTGAGACCATCAAGTTGCTTTACCACTTCTGCACCCGCAGCCTCGATACCCTTTCGAAGTTCCTGGGGGTTGTGACCTGCGGCGATAAGGCGGTTAGCCTCTTTAAGAATGCTATAGGTAAGCACTGTAACGGTAGTAGTACCATCGCCGGCAACTTTGTTCAGCTTGCTTGCAGCCTGCTTAATAAGCTCTGCCCCTACTTTATACCCAAGTGTTTCATCGTCATTTTCAGGAAGGTCAACACTTTCAGCCACCGTTACGCCATCGTGCGTTACCGTTGGGCCACCGTATCCCTTGGCAATAACCACGTTGCGGCCTTTTGGCCCGTAGGTTACTTTTACTGCATCGTAGAGCATTTTTGCTCCGCCGAGCACGCGCGCACGTGCGTCATCATCATAAAAAACTTTTTTAGCCATTTTTTCTCCTTATTAATTGCTTCACTTGTCGAGTCACGCTGGATACTACGTTTCAGGAAAGCTCTCGCTTCCCGAGAGTATTTTGCACAGCGTTCGTGCAAAATACGTGTTTTCCGAAATGTACGTATCCAACGTGGCGAACACATCGCCCGAATATTAAACAGTTGCTAGAACGTCTTCTTCTTTTACGATCAGGTACTCGGTACCATCGATTTTTAGCTCCGAGGTTGAATATTCTTTGTAAACAATGCGGTCACCCACTTCTATAGCCTTTACATCAGGGCCAACAGCCTTCACCGTTGCCATAACTGGCTTTTCTTTAGCGTTATCTGGTAGATAAATGCCACTTGCAGTCTTGGTTGCAGCTACCTCGCGTACCGCCACAATGCGGTCAGCCAGAGGTTTAATCGGTACAGTCATAAAACATTTCCTCCGTTTTATTTATAATTCCATTGTAAAGAAAAAAATTAGCACTTGCAAGACGCGAGTGCTAATTTTGCTATAAAAACGAACTAAACTAACTGGGTCAGTTCACCCTTTACCGCCGCAGGAACAAAATTGCCCGCCTCGATAAGATCGCGAATCTCCTGGAGACCGCTGCTGCTGTCAATCAGTTTTACTTCATCGTTATATAACTCGATTGTAATCTGACTTTCTAGTTCGTCAAATCCAACAACTACGGCGCCCGATAGTTTAGCCGTAGCAACGTATGATTTGGCCGCATCTTTACCGCCGTTACCACCGTCAATAACATTGCGTCCCTGTAGGCGTAGCCCTTCAATTATTGCCCTGGCAATATCGATCTGTGTTGGCACGTAGGCTACCGCTACGCTTCCGGCAGTCGGAAGCCAATCGGCAAGGGCTTTACCAATATTCCAGGCACATTCAACCGTGAGCCCAGTTTCTTTGGTGCCGCGAATATCATATGCACTGATTAATTCTTCGCTCATATGTTTAATTGTACCACTCACACTTTAAATTGCATTTTTTACATAAGAGAAAAGCGCATACGCGGAAGCGAAATGAATCGCCCGCGCATGCGCTTACTCCTTAATGAAAGTCTACTCCGACTCGTTATCAACCCATACTTCTTCAATAGTGTTATTTGCAATACCGAAGAAAATACTGCGATAACGGTTGGTGGTTAAACCAGCAACCAAAAGAATAATCTGTGTTGTAAAACCAAAACAGTGGTCTATCTCCCTGGCAACATCCGCCGGACCCGCTGCTGAATTTTTGAGTCTGATTTGTATCGAGGAAGAAGATGCCCCCTCACGCTCGAGAGCGCAGTGGTAACCTACTACATCCGGCTGGGACGGCAGTCAGCACAAACGCCGTATTAGGGTCAGACTTACTAAATCTTTTGAGAAGCGGGGCAAGTCTATCAAAAGAAATCTCTTGGATCTCACTCGCATCAGACACTTTTATTTACCTTCTTTCACTAAGGAGTGCCTTGCCGGCGAAAGTACTATATCACTTACTATGCGTTTAGTCGATAAGGCCATGCGCCCTGCTGAATTATTTTCTTTTATAAAGCTTATTGCGATGACGATATATTTATTGTATCGTATGATGGACTGCTAGCCGCCTACGCGACAGAGGGTAACTGAATGAAAATAGACAAGCTGAGGTTACTTGTTCCGCCAAACACTAGCCCCAAGCTCATTGAAGAACATATCAAACACATTCACCTGATCCACAAACCAAAACAGGAGGGAGTGGCCCCGGCCAAAAAAGTATACGTTGTTCGATGGGAGAGAGGCGATACGTTGGGGCGGCACATTAAAACGCGAATCCGGCTGTATGCCGACCCGTCCGTTGAGGGTCTTTTGACATCCGAAGATCAGGAAGCGTGGAGGTTAAACTGGAGTCGTGTTGCTACCCGTTACTCATCTGCTGCCCCACCGCTTTTCTACCTAGCAGATGAAATCACGGAGCGGCCAAGGTAGTCAGGCTACTTCTACGCAGCCCGCCACATTCACAAAAGTAGAGCCTCGCTCCTTTTGTGAATGGGGCTTTATTTTTGTCTATCCAATACTCTCTCACGCACATACGGTACAATAGAAATACGATGATTCGATTTGCAGATAACGCCGAGCAAGATAACTGGAACACTCACATCCTTGCCAACCCCGATGGAGGCAATGTACTTCAGGGGCACGAGTTTGCCGAGCAAAAAGCCTCAAGCGGATGGACGCCACGGTTTATACTGCGTGACGACCTGGCCATAACGGTGCTTGAAAAGCGGTTTTTAGGCCTGTACAAGCTTTGGTACGTACCAAAAGGTCCAGGTATCACCACCGCACAACAACTCGAGGCGATACTCTCTGACCTAAAGGCGTTTGCTCGAAAAAACAGCGTTTTTATGATAAAAATCGAGCCGGAACTGATAAAAATCGATGAAACGCTAACCGATATGATGAAGTTGGGGCTAAAAAAGGTCCGCGCGATTCAACCAAACGTTTCAACGGTGACGCTCGATGTCTCTGATGACCTTGAGACTGTTATGGCACGCTTGAATCAGAAAGGCCGCCATGCCATTCGACGGGCCGAGCGCGATGGCGTCACCGTTAAACAAGTTGCCGCCACTGACGAAAATTGTAAAAAAATGTACGACCTGTTGGCTATCACCGCCGCCGGCTCTTTTACGATTCGAAGCTATGTGTATTACAAAGCATTCTGGCAGCGATACTCTCAGGCCGGCTTGGGCCAATTATTTTTTGCTTATTTTGAGGGCGAAATTGTAGCAAGTGCCTACGCTATAGCATTTGGGAAGAAGGGCACCTACAAAGACGGGGCATCAGTCCGTGAACGTAAGGCATACGGCGCCAGCCACCTGTTGCAATGGCGCGTGATTGAATGGATGAAAGAAAAGGGCGTGACGGTCCACGATTTGTGTGGAACGCCACCATCGGATGAAATTAACAACCCAGACCACCCCTACTACGGCATGGGCCGGTTCAAAACCAGCTTTAATAAAGAAGTCACCGATTACATTGGGGCATACGACCTTGTTGTTAACCCGCACGTATACGGTTTATGGGCGAAAATCGGCGAGCGAATTGCTATGCGCATTCACCGCCAGCTTCACCACGAAAACTACTACTAACCTTTTACTAGAATTTCACGAACGACATCGGCATCATTCCATGGTAGCTTTTCACCGTTAACAATACGGAACTGCTCGTGGCCCATACCAGTGATAAGAATGGTGTCGTCTTTGGTGGCAATAGAGAGCGCCTTTGCGATCGCTTCGCGGCGATCGGCTATTTCAGTAAGTTTTGCACTACCCCGAGCGGCCTCTATACCTTCGCGGACTTGGTCGCGAATAGCCTGAGGGTCTTCATTGTAGCTTTCTTCATCGGTTAAAAAAATTCTATTGGCAGCTCGGGCGGCGATTTCACCCATAATCGGACGCTTGCTCTTATCGCGATCACCGGTAGCACCAAATACTAAAATAACACGATTTTTAGTGACCGATTTAGCGGCTTCGAGCAGTTTTTCAAGCGCATCAGGAGTGTGGGCATAGTCGACAATTACATCGTACCCCCGGCCTTCAACCACGCGTTCAAAACGACCTGGTACACCTTCGAGGTTGGCTACACCTTCTATGATGTCATCGAGCTTCATCCCTAGCACATAAGCAGTCGCGGCAGCGGCAGTCATGTTGGATACATTAAACTTTCCAGG
>DATHGD010000041.1:0-13675 GCA_035317765.1 Saccharimonadales bacterium (SeqCode)
CCAGCTCGATGCCGTTATTCAAACCGGTGCCGACCAAGGGATGCAGACAATGGACCGTACGCTTGTAGGCCTTGTTCAAAGTGGCACCGTTACTTATGATGAAGCTCGTAATTTTGCCGTTGACCTTACCGAATTCGAAAGGCTGATGAGAGGCTAACATGAAAAAATTTAACTACCAGGCGAAAGATACCTCAACGAATAAAATCGTTCGGGCAACTGTGCAAGCAGACTCAGAAAATTCTGCCGCCAAATTGTTGATTGCTCAGGGGTTTACACCACTGGATATCCAGGAAATCGATGAAAATGGTAGTTTTTTTGGCCGCTTCACTAACCGCATCACCACAAAAGACAAGATTGTTTTTACCAGGCAGCTTGCAACGCTGATTGGGGCCGGATTGCCTCTTTCGCAGAGCCTCCATACGGTTATGGAGCAAACTGAAAACAAGCGCCTGCAGGACGTTATCGAAGACATCGTTACCTCGGTCGAAGGAGGAAAGTCACTATCCGAATCGTTCTCTAAACACCCAGAGGTATTCGACAATGTATTTCTGGCACTTATTTCAGCTGGTGAGGTATCGGGTACACTCGATGAGTCATTGATTCGTGTGGCTGCTCAACAAGAAAAAGACGCCGCGACAATGAGTAAAATCAAGGGCGCATTAACGTATCCGTTGATTGTGCTGGTGGTTATCTTTGGTGTATTGGCATTTATGTTATTTACCGTTGTCCCACAGGTAGAAAAGTTATACCATGACCTCAAGAAAACGCTACCGTTTCTTACTCAGGCGATGGTTTCAACCGCCAACTTCTTGGCTCATTTTTGGTGGCTCGTTGCCATTGTAGTGGGAATTGGCGTGTATTTCTTTTTGCAGTACCTTAAAACCGATAGCGGCATTAAATTTAAAGACACTTTCAAATTAAATGTACCGCTGTTTGGCAGTATGTTTCGTAAACTGTATATGGCCCGGTTTGCCCGCACGGGGCAAACACTTTTGAGTACCGGTGTTGCCATGCTCGACATGCTGCGTATTACCAGCGAATCAGTTAATAACTCGGTGGTATCAAAAAGCATTGACCGGGCAGCCGAAAAAGTAAAGGGTGGCAAGGCGCTATCGGCTGCACTTCAGCCCGAAGATTATATTTTGCCACTGGTACCGCAGATGATTAAAATCGGCGAGCAATCAGGTAAAATCGATGACATGATGGGTAAAACCGCTCAGGTATACGAGGACGAACTTGATGAGGAAATTAAGACTATCTCAACTGCAATCGAGCCAATCCTCATGGTTATTCTTGCGGTCGTTGCCGGTGGTATGGTGGGCGCGATCCTGCTTCCAATCTATAGCCTAGTAAATGGCGTTAATGTATAGACAAGTTGTCGTTGGTAGGGTACTATAAGCTTAAGCGTTTTACGCACAACTAACCTGTTCATAGAAAGGTGGAATAGATTTTATGAACGTACAACAGAAAAACAAAGAAAAAGGATTCACAATCATTGAGGTTGTCTTGGTGCTTGCAATTGCCGGATTGATCTTCTTGATGGTGTTTATTGCGCTACCCGCCTTGCAGCGTAACCAGCGTGATACACAGCGCAAGAATGATATGGGTCGTGTACAGACAGCAATTCAGAGCTATCAATCTAATAACCGTAATGCGCTCCCTCAAGATGCGGTATTGACCTCATCTACTGATACAGGTTTTATTTCCCAATATCTTTCTGTTGGAGGAGACTCATTTAGTGATCCTGATGGAACAGCTTACTCTTTTAAGTCAGGAACGGCTAATGATTTTGATCACATCGTCTACTTCACTCGTAGAGCTGTCTGTAATGGCGAAACTCTTACAACTAACCAGGGGAATCAAAAGATAGCATTCCAATACAAGCTTGAAGGTGGTGGAGTTGCCTGCGTAAGTAACTAGCAATTACTTTCTTGAAAATAAATAAGCCCCTAAGGGGCTTATTTATTTTATGCAGAACGGACTAGCTCATGTTCCTGCTATGAATTTGTAATCTATCCGAACCGTAATCATAATGGTATAAATGTAAATGGCTCTTCATGTCACAAAAGAATGGTGAGAGCTGTAGCTTAATAGTACGACAGTTCACACTTATTTGCTCGTTAACAATCCAAATCAGCTATGAAAGGTGGAGATGCTATCATGCATCGCCAACGAGCTCGAATGGCGGTATTTACCGTGCTAGCTATTCTTGCCTCACTTCTGACTCTCGTTTCGCCAGCACAAGCTGCCGAGTCGGTGCCCACATTGAAGTGGTCACCGACACCTACTATCGGTGCCGATGTTTATGACGTATACACCAGCCCGACTGGTAGCGCAACACTGCCCTGCACGAATACGAATGGTGGCAGTAATACAATCACGTATAGCGCAACCGGTGCACTCATCAGAGAGCTCGATCGTACAACGATGATCGATGGCGCGAACAACTGCATCACCAAACCAGCTGTTAGTAAGGACGGTGACGTCTATGGAATACCTTGGAAGATGACTACGGGAGGCTATGGCCCCAATCTGCTTGCATACGATGGAAACACACTGAAGTGGAAGTATCCAGCATCTTGCGGCAGTAGCAGTGCGCAAGTGGTAGTGGGCGCGGATGGCAACATCTACGCCACGACCTACGGTCGCCTGATAGGGCTCACGCCCGAAGTTGCAACTGGACAGACTCAACCGACCAAGGTGCTGGATGTGACCATTCCTAACGATTGTAGTATCATGCTGCAGTCGTACAAGGACGGACTTGTTCTCCACGGTCAGAATAGCGGCAACGCTCGCTATTACAGTTATAGCGGCAAGTTCCTCGGCCAGGCTACCATCGGTGATGTCTGGGCCGAGAAAGTGAATGCGGACGGGAAACTGTTCGTGGGCGGCTTTGTTTCGGGCAGCTACACGAGCGGCAAGGTCATGATGTACGACCCACGAACGGGTCAGGTCGAATGGACCACAATCGCATCTACTCCCGGTGCCAACGTCAATGACGTCCAGGTTTATCCGGTCTCCGGCGGCGTTGTTGCCAAGATGACCGAACAGAAGATGATTTCTGGCATTCCCGCTTCGCCGACTCAGTACATCACAACGTTGGCTGTTCTCAACGCTTCGGGGGGTGTTACGAAGTCGATGCAGCTCAGTAATACGTACTCGCAGAATGGAACTACTGGCGTCTACGGCAACATTTACCCGGTGGCGGTTAGCCAAGGAAAGCTGGCCGTTGTACGTGAGATGCGTCTTGACACCGGAATCAGCTACCCTTCAACGGTTCCAGCAATTTACATCGGTGTATACGACATCGCCAACGACAGCTGGTCCTACCAACAGGTCATGAGCGGTGATCTTGCCAAGGCAGGAGGACCAAGCGGCTTCTACCTGAATACCACGAATCAGTTCGGAGTAGCTAATAACATCCTCTACTTAAGCGTGAAGTGCTCGGGCAACTGTAGCACGAATACCCCGAAGCTTTATGCTCTCGATATCGGAGGGCTCGGCTTGGACTATCCGCGAGGGGAAGTTCTCGCCAGATCCCCTCGGCCATCAGCGCTCTACATTGCGTGCTGCGACTCGTTCTCATCTGGAGAAGGTGTCTCGCCTTTCGAGGCGGGCACCGACATCCCGGGCGTGAATATGTGTCACCGTAGTAATGTGGCCTACCCTCGGCTCATCGCTGGGACAAGTCCCAAGATTCCATCGCTCGGAACGAGTGGGTTTCGAGCGTGCTCAGGCGCGGTGACGACCAATGTCACCGACCTAGAGCAGTGGAACGAAAGCATCCAGCTCGACTGGTGGCCAGACACCACAACGCAGCTCGTCACCGTGATGGTCGGTGGGAACGATGCCAAGTTCACGGAGCTTGCTACCGCGTGCGTTCTCACTACATGTCAGGTGGGCAGTGCGGCCTACGCTGCCTCGCTCAACGAGATTAACAATAACCTAGGTACGAAATTGGAGGCCACCTACAAACGGATACTCCAGTATGCGCCTAATGCACAGATTTACGTAGTGGACTATCCACAGGTCGTTGCCGCCAAGTCGCCAAGTAGTCCCTACGATATACGATGTGGCTACATGTACAATCAAGGCCCCAACCTCACCGGGTCGCCGTATTACCCGTGGGAAGATACATGGGCTGCCCGTGATATCGTGACGAAACTGGACGCCAAGATTAGCAGCAGCGTTACGAGTGTTCGTGGGCTCAATGCGGACTACTTTGCTCGATTGCACTACATCTCTACGAACGACAGCACACAGTTCCCGGGACATGCTGCCTGTGACGCCTATCCATCGTACTTCAACAACATCGACCAATGGCCAGGGCATCCCGCCTACGTGTTCCATCCGAACGCTGATGGCCAGGGCGCATACGCCATTGTTGTCAGTTCTGCTATTAACGCCAGCTAGTTTGATGAACTAAGGAGAATTGAAGAGCCACTGCCCCCAGTCCCACGCCCGCCACAAGCGGAATGGGACTGGGGGCGTTTTCAATTGTCACTACGATTTGATACGATCACGCCAATGACAAGCAAATGTGTTTCAGTGACTGCTTGCGAGATATATCTTCTAGTCGATTTTGTATTTTCCTTCTACTTTCCTGTATGATAATGCTTATGGAACAATTACTTATTTGCGTTATATTGGCGATTTTTGGGCTGTGCATGGGCAGTTTTGCGGGTGCGACCGTGTGGCGAATTAGGGCTCGCCAGCTGGTTCAAGACAAGTCCGAGGGAGAAAAGGTAGGCAAGAAGGAGTACGAGCAGCTTCTTCCGCTTACTAAGTCGAGCCTGGCAACCGATCGCTCTCGTTGTCTGCACTGCGGACATACATTAGCTTGGTACGATCTGCTTCCACTAGTAAGCTGGGCAAGTACAAAGGGCAAGTGTCGTTATTGCCACGCAAAAATTGGCTGGTTTGAGCCACTTATGGAGCTGGGTGTTGCAGCACTTTTTGTAATCTCATATTTATTATGGCCGGTAATGATTATGACACCAGAGCACCTGGCGCACTTCCTCCTTTGGCTTGTTGCGGCGGTTATGCTGGCAATATTGTTTGTATATGATTTGAAGTGGTTTTTGCTCCCCAACAGCATCATTTTCCCGCTCATAGGGGTAAGCACGATTGTGGCTATTTTGCAGGTTATGGCAGCGGGTGATATTGGTGCTGGTGTTATTAATCTTCTTGTAGCCGTTGTGATACTCAGCGGCTTGTATTTGGTGCTGTGGTTGGTCTCAAAAGGCAAGTGGATTGGCTTTGGCGATGTGAAGCTGGGGCTTGCACTGGCGCTTCTACTGGCTGATTGGCAGTTGGCGTTTATTGCGCTATTTGCTGCAAACCTTATTGGTTGCCTGTTTGTCATTCCTGGTATGCTGGCGGGCAAGGTAACTCGAAAAACCCGCGTACCGTTTGGGCCGCTACTTATACTCGGTAGCTTAATTGCAATGTTTGGCGGTCATTATATTATTGCGTGGTATTTCACATCGTTTATCTAGACGCAGCAGGGGCTTATCGGCTCAAACTTCTTATGCTATAATGAGCCCAAATGGGCACCAAGAAACAAAACGGTTTTACGATCATTGAAGTAATGCTTTTTTTGGCTGTCACTGGTGTATTAGCGGTAGGTATTTTGGTGGGTTCCGGGGTTGCTATCGGGCAACAGCGCTATCGCGATAGTGTTAACTCGTTGCGGTCGTATATTCAGCAGCAGTACAGCGAGACGGCAAATGTGGTTAATGGTCGCGATAAGGTATGGAATTGTGATAGCGCAGGAAACGTTACCGAGGCCGATGCGACTGCAGGGCAGGCGCGCGGAACGAGCAATTGTGTCATTTTGGGACGGTTTGTTACGGTAGATGCTACCGGTACAAAGCTGACAGCCTCCAACATTACGGGGTTTCGAACACCGGGAGCTACGACTGCCTCAAGTGATATTGATGAAATTATTACTAATTATAAGCTTGGTATTTCACCTATCGATCAAGACACGCAAGAGGTTAGTTGGGGTGCTCAAGTAGTAAAACCAAAAAGTACGGACCCTATGCCATTTTCGATGCTTATTATCCGGTCACCGCTCAGTGGTTCGGTTTTAACATTTTCTGCACCTGGTCTGCAAACTGATCCGGAGGTACTTGTTTCAGATACAGAAGTGGCAAAGGCTAATATGAATACTCAGCAAGACCTTTGTGTGAATGCCGATGTTGGTTCGTTCGTTGGCGGTCGTATGGAAGTGCGAATCAACAAGTTTGCTTCAAGTCAAAGTGCCATTCAGGTACCGGCTGAAAGTGATAGTGTATGCAACTAAAAGACGGCAGCTCAAGCCAAAGTGGTGACACTATTATTGAGGTTCTTTTTGCGGTGGCAGTATTTGCTATGGTGGCGGTTGGCAGTCTTTCTATTATGAACCAGGGCACCGCAACCGCCCAGCGGGCACTTGAGATTACCCTGGTACGTCAACAAATGGATGCTCAGGCCGAGGCAATTCGCTATGTTCACCAAAATTACGTAGCCTCATATCAAAAAGACAGTACTCCAACGGGAACGGCAAACGAATGGGTAAAAATGACAGACAAAGCATCGGGAAAAGGTGCTGACGGGGCGTCAAACTTTGGCGAGGTAACTAACAGTGCCTGTCCGACCACTGTTCCTGGACAAAAGCCATTCATTTTAAATGCCCGCACGGCAACGGTTGCAAGTGCGACACCACTCATGTCTACCCCTGATGGCGCTTCGCTTCCTCCATTTTCGCAGGTTATCTATAACGATGATTCCAGTATTAAAAATGCCTACGGGTTGTGGATAGAAGCCGTACCATCAACAAATACCGGTGGGCCAGGGTTTGTTGATTTCCATATTCGCGCCTGTTGGTCGGCTGCAGGGAGTAACGCGCCAGCGACACTCGGAACAATTGTGAGGTTATATGAACCACGATAATAAACAAAACGGGTTTACGCTGATTGAGCTCATGCTTGCCATGACGTTTATTGCAGTGTTGCTTGTGGCTATTGCCATGACAACCATCCAAATTAGTAATATTTACAGTAAAGGCATTACGCTGCGAGAGGTGAATCAAGCCGGTCGTGCCATCACTGACGATTTACAGCGCGGCATTGCCTCATCTACGCCGTTTGACGTTACGCCACGGGAAGATACTTCGCCTGCAACCGTAGGCTCACGCTACATCGTCCGTCCGGGTGGAGGAAGGCTGTGTCTTGGAAACTATAGCTATATATGGAATTACGGCAAGGCGCTTGTAGGTGGCGCGGGCGCACCGGCAATTTTCAATAAATATACCGATAGTTCGCCTGTACGTTTTGCAAAAGTGGCCGATGCTCGCGGAGCACTATGTAATACGGCGACAACAAATATCGATCGCAGCGTTGCAATCGAAATGCTTACCAGCGGTGACCGCGACCTTGTCATGCATGCCTTTACTATTGCTCAAACATCCTCCGACCCCACAACCGGCCAGGCTATCTACGCCATCTCTATGCTTGTTGGTACCAATGACCGCGACCAGCTTACTGCAAACGATGCATCATGTAAGCCGCCGTCTGAAGGTGTTGGTGACGAAACATATTGTTCAGTAAATCAGTTTGATATAATCGCCCGAGCGGGCAACAGATCGGGAGGAGAATAAAATATGCAACGATTCGTACAAGGACACAGACAGTCAGGAGCAGTTTCGCTGTTTGTTGTTATTTTTGCCGCGTTGCTTATGACAGTAGTGACGGTTGGTTTTGTGCAGCTGATGCTCAAGGATCAGCAGCAGGCAACAACGAGTGACTTGTCTCAAAGCGCATACGACTCAGCTCAGGCTGGCGTGGAAGATGCCAAGCGTTTATTGCTTCTTGATCAAGCCTGCCGTAACAATGCCGCCGCCTCTACTATTAACTGCGCGGCAATAGCAGCCGCTCTTACGCCAACCGCTGGTGATTCAGAGACGAGTTGCGACACTCTCTCAAAGGCAGGGCTGGTAGGTGAGACTAACAATGAAACAATTATTCAGCAAAGTACTACCGATAATGCCTCCAAACTTAATCAGGCATATACCTGCGTAAAAATAGGGGTTAATACCGATGACTATAAGGGTCAGATAGGTGTCAATGAATCTTCCATTGTGCCGATTACAGGAGTAGGGACGTTCGATACGGTAGAACTAAGTTGGTTTAATAAAGATGATGTCTCTACCTCCGATATTAATCCAACTGTCGAATTTCCTAACTTAAGCGTTGATGGTCTTCCACCTGTGGGAATTAAATGGAAAGAGAACTATCCAGCGCTAATGCGTACCCAGTTAATACAAACAGGTGGAAGCTTTAAACTGAGTGACTTCAATGACAATTCTGGGGGAAGCAATGCCAATACGCTCTTCTTGTATCCATCGCTTGCCGGCTCGGTCGCTAAAGATTTTGCGCTCGATGCACGCCGCAGTCCGTTGAATGCCCCCCAGCAAACGGCGTGTAAAAGTAGCTTTACGGACAGTGAGTATTCGTGCAGTAAAATAACGATTAAAGTGCCCAGTCCAATTGATGGCAACGTTGCACAACGTAACGCGTACCTGCGTCTTAGTGCACTTTATAACGGTGCGCATTACAGCATTCGCCTCAAGAACGGAAGCGAATACGTGAAGTTTGACCGCGTTCAGCCCGAGGTTGATTCGACTGGTCGTGCTAACGATATGTTCCGCCGTGTCAAAGCCCGTGTTGAGCTAAAAGGCGACTTTACCTATCCAGAAGCTGCGGTTGATATGCAGGGAAATTTGTGTAAAAACTTTACCGTAACCGATGCCGAAGACGGCTTTACCGGCGCAACTAGTTGCACACCATAGTTATTCAGTATCGCTGTGAAATTTTTCGTACACTTCACGTAAATGCTCATCGGTAACATGTGTGTATACCTGGGTGGTACTGATGTTGCTGTGGCCGAGCATTGACTGAACACTGCGAATATCCGCTCCGTTCATAAGGAGGTCGGTCGCAAAGCTATGGCGCATGGTATGGGGACTCACGTGTTTAGTAATACCTGCAAGTCGTGCGTATTTATTAATAATCCGCTGAATGCTTCTTGCTGTTAGCCGGCGGTAATCACCACTAGTACCTGCTGTATTATTACGACTGTAACTCAAAAAGAGGGGTGGTAGGTTATCAAGGCGTGCGGCCAGGTAATCCTCCACCCGTAAAGCGGTAGCCTCACCAATAAATACTGGCCGGTCCTTTTGGCCTTTTCCGCGCACCATAAATTCTCGGCGCTTTGTATTAACGTGATCTTTATTCAAGTTCACTAGTTCTGATACACGCAGGCCGCTTGAAAATAACAGTTCAATAATCGCTCGGTCCCGCAGGCCCGACTCACTATCAAGGGGTATGCCATCGAGCATACGCGCTACTTCATCGTAGTGTAAAAAAGTAACCTGTTTCCGTGATACTTTTGGTAGCTCTATCTTCTCCGGACTAAGGCTTGGGATGTCGCGTTTTGAAAGGTAGGTGAGGAATCCGCGCAGGGCTATTAAGTGATAGCTTTGTGTAATTATCGCCAGTTCGTCTTCGTTATTATTTTTATAACGATTCAGCCATAGCCGGTATTTTCGAATCATTTCAGACGTGATTTTATCAACGGTAGTATTATTGCTAAATTCAACGAATCGCTCAAGATACAATGTGTAATTTTCACCCGTTTTATAAGAGCGTCCGCCCTCAACCTCTAGGTGTTCAATATAATCCAAGATCAATTCGGACATGTACATAGTATTAGCATAGCTTAGATTGCCATCTATGGGTATAATTGTATGAAGCACCGTTATACTTTTGATACAATCACGGTAGTAATAAAGGAGATACATGAGTTCAAACGTACAAAAAACGCTGGTAGTTTTTAAGCCCGATACCGTTCAGCGCGGAATAGTGGGTGAAATCCTAAGTCGCTTCGAGCGTGTGGGCCTTAAAATTGTGGCAACTAAGATGATTGCACCAAATAAAGAGCACTACTACAAGCATTACGAAGAAATTGGCAAAATGATTACTCGTCGTGGTGAGCAGGCCTTTGGCGTCACACTCGATATGATGATTCAAGGGCCGGTTATCGCTATGGTATTTGAGGGTGTTGAGGCTGTAGCGCTTGTCCGCAAGCTGGTTGGCCCAACCGAACCAAAATCAGCATTGCCCGGTACGATTCGCGGTGACTATTCTCATATGAGCTTTGGCTATGCAGATGATGCAAAAAAGGGAATTCCAAACCTTATTCACGCCTCAGGTGACGAAGAAGAAGCAGCAAAAGAGATTGCTCACTGGTTTACGCAAGATGAGCTGTACCAATACGAAGCACTTCACGAAAAATTTACCCGTTAATTCACAAAAAGTCAGTAGGGTAATAGCAGCGGTAATACGCTGCTATTTTCATGGTACAATTAGATCAAACATATGCCTCGGTAGCTCAATTGGATAGAGCAGTTCCGTCCTAAGGAAAAGGTTGCAGGTTCGACTCCCGCCCGGGGTACCAGAGAAAGTAAATTATGAGTAAAAAACCAAAGCAAGATACTCCGCAATTAGACTTCGATGGCCAACGCGATGGTGAAGAACTTCTTTTTGTGTTTCGCCGCCATATGATTGCCATGCGCAAGGCATTTTACATGTTACTGATTCCGTTTGCCGTGTCATCTATTCCGCCTCTTATCTGGCAATCCAATATTGAACTATTTTTGTTACCGGTAGCCGGGTTACTCATTGGCTTAATGCTTTTTTTCTACCATTTCGTTATGTGGTATTTTACGATCTATATCGTTACCGACCAACGTATTCGCCAGGTGACACAACGTGGCTTCTTCGGTAAGGATGTCGTTGAACTCCGTCTATCAAAGATTCAAAACATAAGCTATAATATACCTGGGTTCACCGGGGAGATCCTAGGCTTTGGAACAATCGTTATCCAGACCCTTGTCGGCGATCTCGTTATCAATAAAGTTGAACATCCTGATCAGATTTACAATAAGCTGCAAGATGCGGTGACAGCCTCGCATGCCGATCAAAAACAAGGAGAATATGAAGAAGCTACCATTTAAAAGACGCGATAAGGCACAAAAAGCCATACCAACGCGTATTACGAATGAAACTGTTGCAGAGCACCGAGAACGTATTCTTGCTGGCGGACGCCGCTTCAAATATCCTATGCAATACGCGCGGCATCGTCTTGTATTTAACACCGTTATTATCACAATTGCAGCGCTTATACTTATAGCAGTAGTGGGCTGGTGGCAACTCTATCCAGCACAAAATACAAGCAACTTCTTTTACCGCGTTACCCGTGTTTTGCCATTCCCAGTCGCTTCTGTCGATGGAGAATCAGTACGCTATAGCGATTATTTAATGTATTACAACAGTTCGGCGCATTATTTACAACAGAGTGAGCAGGTAAATCTGCAAAGCGAGGACGGCAAGCGTCAAATTGATGACGTGAAACGTAAGTCAATGAACAATGCCATTACCGATACCTACGCCCAAAAACTTGCCCGTCAACTGAATATATCGGTAGGTGAGGACCTGGTAAACAAAGCGGTCAGTGATGCCCGTGACACCGTCAATGGTCGTATCTCGCAGGAAACGTATGATGCTTCTGCGCTTAGTGTCTTAGGGTGGAGCCCCGATGAATATCGCCAAGCGGCCAAAAATAACCTTATTCGTCATAATGTTGCCTACGCAATCGATACAGCGGCCCAGCAAAAAGAAGTTCAAGCGGCTCAGTTGCTTCAGGCTCCAGATGCCGATCTGGACAAAATTGCCACGCAGCTGGGCGGTGAAGGGAATAGCAAGGCTACTATCGGTGTGTCCGGCTTGGTACCGCGTAATAACCAAGATGGTGGATTGAGCGCCGCTGCTCTGAAGCTTGAAAAAGGTAAGATTTCACCTGCTGTAAAAACAACGACAGGTGATGGATACTATTTCGTAAAGCTGCTCGATAAAAACGACACACAAATTAGCTATACTTACCTTTGTATTCCGCTTACAAGATTCAGCGAGCAGCTCGCTGCGCTGAAAAAAGAGGCAAAAGTACATGAATATATTTCTATTCCCGCTGCTGACAGCCAAAAAACTATCCAACAATAAGGAGGACCTATGTATACAGTACCCGAACTACCCTATGGCTATGACCAATTAGGAAAGTATATCAGTGGTGACATTATGCAGCTTCATCACGACAAACATCACCAAGCGTACGTTGATAAGCTTAACGCGGCAATCGATGCGGCACCAGCACTGCGCGAACGCCCCCTCGAAAGCCTTCTTTCAGACGTTGTGGCATTACCCGAATCAGTTCAGGCGGCAATTCGCAATCATGGTGGCGGCCACTACAACCACAGTCTTTTCTGGCAATGGATGTCACCGAATGGCGGCGGCGAGCCAACAGGGGAGTTGGCTAGTAAAATTACAGAGCGCTACGGAAGTTATCAAAAGTTCGTAGATGAATTTACAACTAAATCTTTAGGCGTATTCGGTAGTGGATGGGCATGGCTTCAGCCAAATATGGATATTATTACAACAGCAAATCAAGACACGCCTATTATGCAAGGACTTGATGCGCCGCTACTGGGGCTTGATGTATGGGAACATGCTTATTATCTTGATTATAAAAACAAGCGTGACGATTACATCAAAGCCTGGTGGAACGTAGTGAACTGGGACTTTGTCGAAGAACGATATGGTGCTTAGTCCTCGCTTCTAGGGTGTGTATCAAGAGATATTGCCGTAGTCAGTAGTTGTCTTTTATGGATGCACAACAAAAAGAAGCCTTTTATAAAAAAAGGCTTCTTTTAATAATTTCTTGGCGCGCTCGACCGGATTTGAACCGGCGATCTCCTCCGTGACAGGGAGGCGTGATAACCACTTCACTACGAGCGCATAGGCATTTCAGCTTCCAACATGATAGCAGTTTTCGCTCTCTGGTGCAACAGGAGGGAAAGCATTTATTTTCCCCGCTACGGATGCTATAATTAGCAATGATCAACAATGCCGCTGTAGCTCAGTTGGTAGAGCGGCGCTTTCGTAAAGCGTAGGTCTCCGGTTCAAATCCGGACAGCGGCTCCACGATATGTTACGCGGGTATCGTATAGTGGTTAATGTGTAACCTTCCCAAGGTTGAGAGCAGAGTTCGATTCTCTGTACCCGCACCAGGAAATTATGAAAACGAATATTATAGCCTCCATAAAATTACTTCTCGCCGACCGTCTTTTAACGGTACTCACTACCGTATTGATTCTTGGCTGCCTTGCGTACTGTATTTACGTAGGCACATCATTACGACCAAGTGACCTTCAGGTTGCCGTTCACTATACTGCCTTTGGTGGTACAAGTTTTTACAGAGATAAATGGTACTATCTCATAACGTTTATCGTGTTCGGTATACTAATGGCCGTCATGCACTCAACATTGATTATGAAACTATATGCCCAAGGGCGCCGTCAGATGGCACTCCTTTTCGCCTGGATGAGCTTGCTTCTTTTAGTGATTGCATGGTTTATGACCGTGTCTATTCTAAGGGTCGCCTTCTTAGTATGATTGAACTTGAAATTCCGATCAAAAAACGCACCAAGGCGTATCGCTTCTTCGAAATGCTTCCTGCTATCTTAAGCTATGGTGCACTTCTACTGCTTGTTATTTTGTCACTAATCAGCCCGTTGGCA
>DATHGD010000042.1:0-6119 GCA_035317765.1 Saccharimonadales bacterium (SeqCode)
GCGGTACTGTTGCGGAATAGATGTTGGACCTGAGGGTGCGGGAGTGTCAGCTTCAATGGGTGATGATTTCTCTGCTTCTGCGGCCGCGGCAGCTTTTTTCGCCTCGATTTCCTCTTTTTCGCGTTCTGACAGCGGTGCGTCAACGGGCTTAGGCGTTTCATCGTCTAGAATGTGTGTGTCGGCCTCAATCGCTACTAGTTCGCTATGAAATTCTTCAGGCAAAATCGGTTCAACGTCTTTAGGAAGCGCCGGCAGTTGATCGTCTGGATCGGATGCTGTTTTTTCAACCTCACTACTTGGTAAGGGTGTGCGGTCGGGTTCTTCGACTGGAGCCGAATTGTCTGAGCCCAATGGTCGTTTTTCTACTTTGGTATCGGGTAAAAAGGGCGACTCTAGCGGTGGCCTGTCAGCAGGGGTTGGTTGCGACTGGGCAGGCTTTGGCTGCATTGGTGATGGCAATGGGGAGCTGACCGGCTCTACGGGCACTTCAGGAGCTGGCTTTTGCTGCTTGAAATCTGCCATCTCCAAGGGGTCTGGCCATTCACTGGCAGAGTCGGGATGTTCGTAGGCGGAAGATGATTGAGGAGATACTGGCTCTTGCGAAGAGGATTCGGAAGGCATTTCGGGCGCCGCGCTATCCGCCGAAGCGACAGATGACGCCTCGAATGTCCCGCGTGGAGCGACTGTAATGCCTTGGCGGGAAGTTGCCCGTGGTTGATCGGACTTTTTCATGTCCGAGGACGGATGAACGACATCCATAAAGCGGCCGCCACGGCGCGTAGCAAGCGGTGCCATTGGCGTTGTTGCCTTGGGAGCCGGGGTTGGAGCCGGAGAAGGTGGCGGAGAAACAACCGGGGTCTGCGGCTCAACAGGCGCGCTACCTGGCGCATCGACAGGTGAAACAGAGGTAAGATCGAGTGTTTTTTCTTTTTGCTCTGCGCCCGGAGCGTCAGTTTTTGAGACATCAGTCATGAGCGAATTTACAGCCCGGTCAAGTTCATCAAAATCCAATTCTTTCATTTCCCACCCCTATTTTTTAACTAGTTCAGAACCCTTATGCGCCTTTTTTATAATTTCGTTAAACCCATGTGCATCGAGGCTTGCCCCGCCCACAAGCAGGCCGTCTATTCCATCGATTGCCAGGTAACTTGCCGCGCTATCCGCGTTTACGCTGCCCCCATACAAAAGCCGCACGTCCTTTGCCGCTCCAGCTCCGTATAAATGCTTAATTTGGTTGCGGATTGCCACGACAGCTTTTTTAACGTCATCGGGCAATGCATTGTCACCGGTACCTATCGCCCAGACAGGCTCGTAGGCAATGATCACCTGCGACAGCTCTTCACTCGTTACGTTTGCCAGGCCACCTACCAGCTGGTCGTGCAATACATCGTTTGTTTCGCCCTCGGTTCGCTCGCTGGCGGTCTCACCAATACAAAGAATAGGGTAAATACTATTACGAATAGCCGCCTGTACTTTATTGCGAACATCTTTGTCTGTTTCATTAAAGATATGACGGCGTTCAGAGTGGCCAATAATTGCATAGTCAACGATACCACGAAGCTGAGAGGCCGAAACTTCACCGGTATAAGCACCGTGATCACGCCAGTAAAGGTTCTGAACGGCAAGTTTAAACTGACGGCGGTTAATTTGCAGGCTAAGCGACTGCAGAGCAAGCAGCGTGGGAGCAAGAATAACCTCGACATCGCGGCGCACCTCTACCATTTCAGCCAATTTGTACAAATACAAACTCGCCTCATGAGTATTGAGGTTCATTTTCCAGTTACCAACGATGAGTTTTTTATCCGCAGTCATAGTACTTATGCTTCTTTGCTCTTAGTGTACCGTAATTACCCCGAAGCGTCTAGCAGGCTTTGTATGCCCGGTAACTTTTCCCCAGCCATGAGCTCCAAGCTTGCTCCGCCACCGGTAGATACGTGCGTAAAACTCTCACCACCCCGGGCGTCCCAGTCCAATACAAAATCGGCCGTATCACCGCCGCCAACAATAGAAGTAATAGAAGGATTAGTGGCGAGCGTTAGCGCTAGACGGGCCGAACCGTGGGCAAAGGCAGGCAACTCGGCAACACCAAGCGTGCCGTTCCATATGACCGTTTTGGCGTTTTCTACTATACGAACCATCTGCTCAATACTCTCATCGCCAATATCAAGTGCAAGATCATCTGGCCCCACACCGCTCACCGGCACTATGCGGCGCTGCTGATTCTCGTCAACCGCACGCCCAATTGCAAGATCAATCGGAAGCACTAAAAAATCATCAAGCATATCGTTACCAGCTTTTTGGCGTGCCGCTTCGTAAATTGTGTCAATCAGCGCTGTCTCGCCAGGTTCGATTTTGCTTCTACCGAGCGAAAACCCCTTATACGCCAGAAATGTGTTAGCCATAGCGCCACTGATAATAATAGTATCGGCAACTGAAATAAATTCTTTAATAAGATCGATTTTATCGGCAACTTTAGCACCGCCAAGAATCGCCACCAGCGGCCGCTTAGGTCGCCTCATGGCATTGGTGATGGTCGTGTATTCTCGCTCTAAAAGAAGCCCGGCTACGCTTGGAAGCAGCTGAGTAATCGCTGAGGTGCTGGCATGCGCCCGGTGAACGACTCCAAAGCCGTCTTGTACAAAATAGCGCGCACCCGAGCTTTTTACAAGCTCCTTGGCAAACGCCGCATCATTTTCTTCTTCACCGGGGTAAAAGCGCAGATTTTCAAGTAATGTTACGCTTTTTTTCGGTGCTTTTTTAACACTCATTCGTACTTTGTCGCCAACTGCCTGGTCAACAAATTGAACTGGTATTTCAAGCAACTCGGAAAGTCTTTTTGCAATTGGCTCAAGGCTCAGCGTTTCATCTCGACCTTTTGGTCGGCCTAAATGGCTGATTATCACAACCTTGCAATTGTCGGCCAAGAGTTTTTTAAGGGTGGGCAGGCTGGCCCGAATCCGAAAATCATCTGCTATCGTACCGTTATGGTTCAGCGGCACATTATAATCTGCGCGCACAAGTACTGTCTGGCCTTCAAGCGGTACTGTATTGATTGTTTGTTTAAAAAAGCCCATTAAGCTTATTACCCACCCTTTTATTGCTCTTTTTATTCTAGCACGCGGACACGAATTGTGTCAGTCGCACCAACAAGACCGGGTTGACGTCCACTGACAATAGTAACAGTCACCTTTTCCTGGTCACCGAAGAAGCCCGCACCTTTTAGCTCTTTTACCAGTTCCAGACCGGCCCTCTCGCCATCTGGACGGACAAAGCTTTTATTGGCATAGCTCAGCGCTAATTGCTGAGCGGCACGTGTCTGGCTCGTAACACTGATAATCGGCATGTTGGGACGGTGGGCAGCAATGTTTGCCGCTGTCGCACCAGATTTTGTTTCGGCTACAATAGCATCAACTTTTAGTTGCTCGGCAAGGCTCACCGCAGCAGCACTAATAGCGTCTTGCTGGCTATTTTTAATCTGAATAACATCGCGAAGTGGGCGAACTGAGGTATTTTCCTGAGTATACAGAATAACTTTCTTCATCGCTGCAACCGTCTCAACTGGATATTGGCCGTTAGCCGTCTCATCAGATAGCATGACTGTATCAGCGCCTTGAATGACGGCACTTGCCACATCGCTCACTTCCGCACGGGTTGGCTCGGGGTTGTCTACCATGCTTGCCATCATCTGGGTAGCAACAATGCTCAGCTTGCCGTATTTGCGACAAAGTGCAATAATACGCCGCTGCACAATCGGTACCACTTCGGCACCGGCTTCTACCGCCAGGTCGCCGCGGGCAACCATGACGCCATCGCTGGCTTTAACAATTTCCTCAAGCACGTCATCTTTAATGGCAGCTTTTGTTTCAATCTTAGAAATAATCTGTGCGGTTGAACCAAGACCAACAAGCATTTGACGAAGATTGTGAATATCATTGGGAGATTGAACAAAGCTCAGTGCAACGTAATCAATATCTTTTGGCGCGCCGTACTCAACATCTTTAATATCTTTTGGCGTCAAAATATCACCGCCAAAGTCGGTATCGGGCAGGTTAATTCCCTTGCGGCTCATGAGCGTTCCCGGGTTTTCTACGCGGACTTTAATAGCAGTATCAGATACTATTTCAATAACTGTCGTGCGGACTTTTCCATCAAAAATGTAGAGTGGTTCCCCTATCTTTACCTTCTCGGCAAGGTTGTATTGTATAGGCAATACAGTACCATTATGCTCGGCTGCATGGTCAAGAGTAAGCTCGTCACCCTTACGCACCGGCATATTGTCGACAAGGTTTCCAAGGCGGATTTTTGGCCCCTGCAGGTCTTGCAAAATTGCAACGGGCTTGCCTACCTTTTCGCTTGCCTGACGAATCCAGGCGATCTGCTGGTCGCGCTCTTCGTAGCTTCCATGACTGAAATTAAGTCGAAATCCGTTAACTCCGGCAAGCGCCAAAGCCTCAATAGATTCGTAACTGTTTGTTGGTGGCCCCAATGTTGCCAGAATTTTTGTTCGTTTGAAAATAACACTCATGCAAACTATTGTAGCATTATTTATTTGCTATGCACCTCATAGGTGTATAATTATAGCAGTAAGTTACGAAAGAACTACATGCAAGCAGAACTAGAGGCAACCCTTGCCACCCTTATTTCCATCCCCAGTGTTACCAGCGACAGTACTGCGTGTCATGAAATTATTGACGTGGTTCGCAGCGAAGTTGAATCGCACGGCTTATTCATTCATAGTGATACAACCATTCCCAACCCATGGTTTTTTGCCACGACTAAGGACACTAAGCAGCCCGACATTTTGTTTGTAGCCCACCTGGACGTTGTGCCGGCCAATCCCGACCTGTTTTTGATGCAAAAGCAAGAAGGTAAACTATTTGGCCGTGGCGTCTACGATATGAAACTTGCCGCTGCCTGCTACATGGAGTTCCTGCGTAACCATAGCGATAAACTACATGAGCTCAACATTGGCTACCTTTTTACCACCGATGAAGAAACGGGCGGGCATTGTTTTCCTACGATCCTCGCAACCGGCCTGCGTCCTAAAGTGGTATTTATTCCTGATGGCGGCGATAACTGGGCGGTTGAAAAACGAGCAAAGGGCTTCGTGGGCCTTAAGTTTGTTGCTCGCGGAGAAAGTGCTCATGCGTCTCGTCCATGGGAAGGCCGTAGCGCCCTCCATACACTGCTTGACGTTACTCAGCTTCTTCGCGCGCGCTATCCACTTACTCGCGACCCTGCAGCATGCACTCTGACGGTTAACACCCTGCACGCCGGTGAAGCAATTAACCAGCTTCCTGATTATGCAACCGCTACAGTTGACTTTCGCAGTTTTCAAAAAGATGAACTCACTGCTTTTAGGCAACTTATTACACAACTAGCCAATGAATATTCTCTTGAGGCGTCAGTCACCCAGGAAGGCGAGCCTCTTATTTTTGACACAGAGGCCCCCGGTATTGATACTTTTTTGCGTACTCTTCAGGCTCATACGGGCCAAGATGAAATTACGTACCGCGAAAGCTACGGTGCCTCAGATGGACGTTACTTTGCCCCTTATAACATTCCTTGTATTATCATCGAGCCTTATGGTGGTGGACGTCACAGCAACGAGGAATGGCTCCAGGCAGACGACTTGCCAAACTACTACCGCTTGATTGAGCGGTGGATTTTTGCTAAATCGTAACTACGCCTGTTAGCAAAGCAGTTATACAGATTGAGATTCCTTAAGCGTACCCAAATACCGGCATTTCAACGTACTGGAATGAGTTGAAGCTATCTAAAGAGCAGAGATGGTGGTTGACATATTTGCTAGTTTATGATAAAGTAAGCAAGTTCGAAAGAAGCCCTTTGAGAAGAGGAAAAATGACCAAGACTTTCGCGGCCGACCCCGACAACGGCAAGGCGTGCAGGCTGGTCGGAGTCTTGAGCTGGATCAGCGGGATTTCGTTTTTCGTCTCCTGCCTGGTGGCCGTTATGGCCTCCCTGGCAACGCTGAGCGATGTCACAACCATTCGCTGGCTGACGGAGTACGGCGACCCGACTTTCCTCGACATCGTTCGAGTAATCAAGTCCGGCGTAGGAACATTCCTGATCTGCCAAGTTGTCTTCAGACTTCTTCC
>DATHGD010000043.1:0-2522 GCA_035317765.1 Saccharimonadales bacterium (SeqCode)
TTGGCCAACAAATACTTGGCGCCTCAACCTTTAGCAGCAACTGGGTAGAAATTATCGTTGGTACCGACTACTTTAGTACCACCAGCGCTCACCTGTTCATGAACTTCTGGTCGCTTGCTGTTGAAGAGCAGTTTTATTTACTATGGCCACTGGCTGTTCTTTTGCTGATGGGCGTCATTAAAAAACCACGGATTGGCATGGTTGTCACGGGGCTGACGGCACTTGCCTCTGCTGGTCTCATGGCCTATTTATTTTACAGCGGTGTCTCTGCCTCACGCGTGTATTATGGTACCGATACACACCTGTTCGGGCTGATGATCGGTGCCTTTTTGGCATTTTGGTCACGCTCAGTAACAGCCAACCAGGCACTGCGCCGCCTTACTCAGCCATTTTGGAATATACGCCGCCGCCCCATTGCTGCCGAACTAATAGGCGCTGGTTCCCTTGTTGTTTTACTCGTGCTCATTGCAACGCTATCCGACCAATCCCCCGCTGCCTATAACGGCGGCTTATTGCTTGCCAGTGCTGCAACAGCTACTCTGCTGGTTGTTGTCGTTGGTAAAAAAGGCTTACTTCAAAAACTTTTTACCATAAAATTACTTGAATGGATCGGTATCCGCTCGTATGGGCTTTACCTTTGGCACTGGCCATTGATTGTGCTGTTACGGCAGCTCCTGCCCGGCTCATCACCCGTCTGGTTGCTGCCGGTAAGCGCTATCGCACTGACATTTGGTATCGCCGAGCTTAGCTACCGCTACCTTGAAATGCCCATTCGTCAGCGCGGCTTTAGTATACTGTTTAAAACGGCTATCAAAAGGTGGCAGACTACCACAAGTGCCGCTTCAATGCGCACCTATATGCGGCCGCATTCGGTAACGCTTATCGTACTTCTTGCCCTTGGTCTCACCACCGCGACGGTTATTAGCGCACCCACAAAAACCTCGGCCCAGCTAAGTGTCGAAAAAGGGCAAAACGCTATTCGCGAACAAGCCACCGAGTCTAAAAGAATAGTTACGATTAATCCTACAAAAAAAACGCCCCTTGAGGGTCCGCATATAACCGCAATAGGTGATTCGGTTATGCTGGCGAGCACACCGCAGCTGCAGGAAACGTTTCCGGGTATTCTTATAAACGCCGAGATCTCGCGCTCGATTCGCCGCGGCGGCCTTGAAACCATATCGCATTTGCAAAGCACAGACGAACTTCGCGATATCGTCATTGTTGCCCTAGGGACAAACGGATATTTTGGCGATGGCAACCTTGACACGCTTATTGCCCAACTAGGCAAACGCAAAGCTATACTTGTAACCGCCCACGCGGACAGAGAGTGGACAGCTCCAAACAATAATGACATGGTAGCTGCAGCAAAACGTTATAGCAACGTAGTCGTAGCAGAGTGGGACACCGCTATATCGGCCCATCCTGACTATTTATCGGACGATGGAATTCATCCAACCAAAGAAGGTGAAGTTATTTATGCCGATTGCATTGTGCGGGCATATCAAAAATTTCAGTAACAATTATTCAACTTCAACGCTGTCAGGCAATTTGTCGTGGTGAGTCCGAATGAAACTTTGCAGTTCGTCACTGGTTCGCTGGCGGTTCCAACTAGCCAAATTCAAGATTTCACTAAGCGTCACTGATTCAATATCAGCAGAGTGCTTGTCCATATTTTTGCGTCCTTTTTGTTTTTAGTATCTTATGTACTTATTTAAGCATAAATAGTATTAAATTGCAATAGTAAAGTGCGGCAATTACGAATAATGTAGCCGTTTACGCCAAGTACGCCCGCGCCCTATCGGGAAAGTTACTAAAAATACCGTCAACACCAAGGTCACGCAGACGCCTCACGTCCCTTTCATCGTTAACCGTAAACACAAACACTTCCAAGTTTCTTTCATGTGCATCTTCAACAAATTCACGAGTAATAAACTCTGCATCGAGGTTCACAGAGACAGAACCAAGCTCTTGAGCAAATGCGGCGTATGTTAACGGTATACCTACAATCAGAGCGCCCGTTTTTATAGCCGGCATATGCCGTGTAAATTCTGCTAATTCAACATGGTTAAAGGAAGAGACAAGAAATAAATCATTGGGCCACCGCTTTTCTGTTCTATACCGGTTAATCAACTTTGCGACATGACCCGCAGTGCCCACACCTTTAAGCTCGATGTTAACGGGCACTTGGCCATTGATAAGGTCAAGAACTTCACCAAGAAGCGGAATCTTTTCGCCGTTTCCAGCATCCAGACTACGCAGTTCTTCAAATATAAAGTCGGCAACGTATCCTGTGCCATTAGTTGTTCTGTCTACTTTGTCATCATGAATAACCACTAGCTCGCCGTCTTTTAAGCTATAGACATCGAGCTCAATCATATCAACGCCTAGCTCTAGAGCTTTTTTAAAAGAAGCCAATGTATTTTCCGGTTCATGCCCGCAGGCACCACGATGTCCAATTATTTTCATCCAAGTCCCTATTTAAATAAGCATATAGTAGCACATTTACTGCACGAGGGGTAGAA
>DATHGD010000044.1:0-3773 GCA_035317765.1 Saccharimonadales bacterium (SeqCode)
AATAGTCATATGAATGCGCTCCAAGAAACTTATCGTCATATATGATCTGACGGGGCGCCTCCGTAGTCTCTACTAGTATAGCGGTTCGAACACCCCTAAGTATTCTGCCCCAGTATTATAAAGAAACTTCTTTCGAGGGGGTTTCTTTTTTGCTACTATAGAGCTATGACACAAAATAATGTTCGAGTTGGTATTGGTGTATTTATTTTTAAGAATGGTAAATTCTTAATGCAACAACGCCATGGTGCACATGGAGCTGGTTCGTGGTCTGTTCCTGGTGGTCATCTTGAGTTTGGCGAATCCTTTGAAGATACAGCACGAAGAGAAGTCAAGGAAGAGACTGACCTTGAGATTTCAAACATCCGCTTTGGAGCTGTAACTAACGATAATTTTATTGATGAAGGGAAGCATTACGTTACCGTATGGATGTTAAGTGATTGGCAGAGCGGTACAGAGCATATCACTGAACCTGATAAATGCCTAAAACAGGAGTGGCATACTTTTGATGATCTGCCGGCGCCGTTATTTCTACCCTGGAACCAATTGCTAAGCTCTGAATTTATCGAAAAAATTAAACAACAACTCACAGCAAAATAGTCCAAAAATGTCCCCCGCCCACAAGTATTATACTTAAAGACGCCATCACGATGTCTAATAGTTCGCTATAGTAGCAGCATGGCTAACAACATTGACTTCGCTTTGAAGCACGGAGTATTTCATCACTTATGACTGAATCTAATCCAGAACACATGCCCCGCCCAGATTCTCATGAAGATGAACATGTCGGTTTTACGGATAAATTCAGGGAGTTACTCCCAAATGGGAATTTTGAAGAGCCCATCGAAATGCTTGAAGCGCGCCGTGCTGTTCTTGAAGCATTAGAAAAACACAAACAAGAACCCGAACTTCTTCAAACCGTTTGGTCGGAATATGCTGCCGCAAGCGAGCAGATTATTGATGCCAAAACACCAAGTAACGGCGAACCTCAAGCTCGCGCGCAGCTACAAGTTGCCGCCCTGGTTCACAAAGCACTTATTTTCCGCGAAACCGGCGACATGCGGCGCTACTGCGAAGAGCTGGTTGACGCCGAAGAATACGCTTTTAACGCACAGCTTAGTGAAATCTCCGAGGCAATTGGCGCTGAACTGGATACTTTTTAAAACTCAGTACAAGCTCCTTACGAGGAGCCCTCTACTCCTTTGCTATAAATTTTCATTAATTTGTCTTATGATGGTTAGGCTGCGTACAGTGTCCGGGTATGAATCAACCGGACACCGTACGCTTCACCTTACTGTAGCCTTAGGCATCTAAAGGATCTTTTGCATGAAATCGAAGAAGCTCTGCAGCTCCTTCCCCTTCCGCTCCATACCCGCTTCAACAATACTTGAGAGGTACTGGCATTGGGGATCATTGAAAAACGTGGCGATACCATCAGAACCCCCCACATCGCTAAAGTTACTAGTGAGGTCATCTAAGAAACGTATACTTTCATAACCCGCTTCTGCCTGTGCACGTTCAAGCACATGCTTCAGGTTTTGCAACTCCTCTTTGTAGGCCGTGCACCAGTCCTCCGCCACTTTAAGTAGAGCTCCTGGTGCAATGTTCGTCGGAACAGGTACTCCCATTTCTTTAAACGCTTGAGTGGACGAAGATCTCCCTAGTGCGAGATAGAATTCCTTAGCTGTTGCGGGGATCTTTACAGTACTCACAATTCCTCCTCATGCAAAGTAGAAACCGACAGTAAGACAAGTACTGTTATAGCATAAAGCAGACTTCTTATCTATGTGCACAGGACCTTAAAGCGTAAAACCACACAACTTATGAATATGGATTATACGTTCGACCACTTGGCTCGCCAAACGATCGGCGAGGAAGTGATTTTACACTTGAGCCTCTGGAAGGGGGTTTAGTCTCCTCGCGGGCTGGTATTGAAGAAGTCTTGTCAAAATGAGGTCGGGCAGATTCACGCATGTGGCCACCGGCAAGCATTGAACTACCATATCGCTTCACGGACTGCCGGTTACGCTCCAGGTGTTGACGCTGCCTATACGACTGACTGCTCGTTGAGCCAATAGAATCTCCATGCGCAATATCGGCATAGCCGGTTGAATGAAATACCGATCCGTCTGTGTTATTAACAAATTTATTTATATTCATTTCATTATTGTCTTTATGCTTTCTATTATACCCTAAAAACTGCTATAATTTGAAAGCACGCGGGTGTAGTACAGTGGCTAGTATGCAAGCCTTCCAAGCTCGAGACGGGAGTTCGATTCTCCCCACCCGCACCAGAAATTATATTCCTTATTAAAAAACAGGCTTTTATGTCTGTTTTTTAATTGTCTGTATTTGTGCTTAAGTAATAAAAAAATACAACATGCAAAGCCGCGAATTCTTAAATAATAATGTAAAATAAGCATTACCTGTTTAAAAAGGAAGGGCTCCTATGAACACATTATCTAGCTATTTAAAACAATTACCCAGCGAACAATCACTGGCTACAGCGCCGCGGTCATACGTTAATCATTCGGTACAATTCAAACGGCCGGCAACCTCAAAGCAACGCATCGAGGCGCTTGAGATGGCTGGCTTAAATGTCTTTTATTTTCCAGCTGATATGATTACTGGCTGCGACATGCTGTCCGACTCGGGCACTACCACCATGACCGCGGAGCAGTGGGCGGCACTTCACCTGGGCGATGAATCATATGGCTCAAACAAGGGATACTTCCTACTAATGAAACAAATTAGCGAACTATTCGGCCACGATTTTACCCAGGAAAAAGACTTCAAAACCCCGAATGCGTTTCTTTTTCACCAAGGGCGTCCAGCAGAAGATGCACTTTTTAGCGTACTCGGAAAACTTGGGAACAACCTTATAATTCCAAGTAACGGCCACTTCGATACCACGCAGGCCAATATCGAAAGCAACGGCATAGAAGCACGCAACCTTTTCTCACCAAAGCTTCACGATGATTCCAAGGTACGCTTTAAAGGCGATATGGATACCAAAAAATTGCGTGAGCTGTTGCAGTCTTCAGCCAAGCAAATACCAGTTATTTTTCTCACTATTACCAACAACACCGGCGGTGGCCAACCCGTCAGTATGGCGAATATCAAGGAGGTTGCGGCGCTTTCCCGTGAGTTCTCGATTCCCCTATTTTTCGATGCCTGCCGTTTTGCCGAGAACGCCTGGTTTATTAAACAGCATGAAAAAGGCTACAAAAATAAACCAATTGAAGCCATTGTAAAAGAAATGTTTACGTATGTTGACGGCTTTACGATCAGCTTTAAAAAAGACGGGCTCGTGAATATGGGCGGCGGGCTATTTTTGAAAAAAAGTGGGCTGTTCATGAGTAAGTACCTTGACCTTCCCGACCTTCTTATGAACTTGCAAATAACCAAAGAGGCGCACCCAACCTACGGTGGCATGTCTGGCCGCGACATTATGGCGCTGGTTGAAGGGCTAAAAACGATTACCAAAGAAGAGTATTTAGGTGCACGAATTGGCCAGGTGCAACAATTTGGAGCGGCTATGCATGGTGCTGGCCTGCCTGTTCTTATGCCAACGGGTGGCCACGCGGTGTACCTTGATATGGGGAAATTTTTTGCCGACACCAGCATGAAGCCCGAAGATTTTGGCGGCATTTCGTTTACGGCGCTACTGCTTGCACTTTACGGCCATCGAGCCTGCGAACTAGGAGATTTTGCGTTCTGTCATATCGATGAAAAAACCGGTAAAGAAGTTCAACACGAAATTAACTTTGTCCGCT
>DATHGD010000045.1:0-7606 GCA_035317765.1 Saccharimonadales bacterium (SeqCode)
GGTTCATCTGTTGTTTTTTTCTTGCGTGGAATTTTAGCAGTTTCTTCTGCCATAGTAGTTCTCCTTAACGTGCGACTTCCGTAACCTTGAGCTGGGGTGGCTACCAGACAAGTTCTCGGAGGTAAATTTAGTATTCATAAACCATAGTACAATATTTTGCCCATTTTCTCAAGAATATCGTTAAAAACTATTTACATACAATATGCGTATGCTATAGTACTTTCGTAAGGGTGTTCACAAGACGCCCAACAACCTGATCGAAGGAGACTACAATGATCGGCGACGAAGATGTCAGGCGCCTAGCCGGAGCTCTGGCGGGTCGCGGCCTCCAAGCCCACGAGGATGGAAAGCCGGAGAGAACGATTCCTCTTTTTGATATTGAGGCGAGTCCCATGCGTCTGGGTGAATTCACAGAAGCTTTCAATACTGATGACTCCGTCATTACCGTCATTGCCGCAACAGCGACTGCCGTATTGCGGACGTACACGGGAATCAGCGATGGAGCCAAGGTTGTAGTCGACCATAGCGCTCCAGTGCCGTCCTTCACAATCAAGTTGTAAAACCCCGACCCCGCCCCTCCCGTTGAGCAAACACCCCGTTTGGTGCCTCCGGGACCAGGCGGGGTGTTTGCTACCTAGAAATTATTACTATTAACAAAAAACCTCCCATATCGGGAGGTTTTTTGTTAATCAGAGAACTGATTATTTAGTGATCTTGGTTACAACACCAGCACCAACAGTACGGCCACCTTCGCGGATAGCGAAGTTCAAACCTTGTTCCATGGCAATAGGCGCAAGCAACTTAACCTTGAAAGTTAGGGTGTCACCAGGCATAACCATTTCTTTGTCAGCAGGAAGTTCAACTTCACCAGTTACGTCCGTAGTACGGAAGTAAAACTGTGGTTTGTAGCCCTTGCTAAATGGCGTGTGACGGCCGCCTTCTTCTTTCTTAAGAATGTAGACTTCAGCGTCAAATTCGGTGTGTGGGGTAATTGTACCTGGTTTTGCAAGTACTTGACCGCGTTCGATTTGTTCGCGTTCAATACCACGAAGAAGGATACCAGCGTTGTCGCCAGCTTGACCTTGGTCAAGATTCTTCTTGAATGCTTCGATACCAGTTACAACTGAAGTTTGTGAAGCCTTCACACCAACGATTTCAACTGGATCGTTAATCTTAACGATACCCTGTTCAATACGACCGGTAGCAACTGTTCCACGGCCCTTGATTGAGAACACGTCCTCAATAGGCATCAGGAAAGGCTTGTCGAGGTCACGAACTGGCTCTTCAATGTAGTTGTCGAGTGCATCAACAAGTTCCATGATAGCGTCTTCGCTTGCTTCGTCACCCTCAAGAGCCTTGGTAGCAGAACCCTTGATAATTGGAGCGTTGTCGCCATCGTAGCCGTTCTTTGTAAGAAGTTCACGGACATCCATCTCAACCAGTTCAACTAGTTCAGCGTCAGCAAGGTCCATCTTGTTAAGGAATACAACGATCTTAGGTACGTTCACCTGGTGAGCAAGCAGTACGTGCTCACGGGTCTGTGGAAGTGGACCATCGTTTGCAGCAACAACGAGGATTGCGCCATCGATTTGTGCAGCACCGGTGATCATGTTCTTTACGTAGTCGGCGTGACCTGGCATGTCAACGTGAGCGTAGTGACGCTTAGCTGATTCGTATTCCTGGTGAGATGACGCAATAGTAATACCACGTGCGCGCTCTTCAGGTGCGTTGTCGATCTGTGCGTACTCAACTTTTTTGTTGGTTGCGCTAGGAAGACGTTTCGCAAGTACGGAAGTAATTGCAGCTGTTAATGTTGTTTTACCATGGTCAACGTGGCCCATAGTACCAACGTTAACGTGAGGCTTTGCTCGACTGAATTGTTCTGCCATTTTAGGTTCTCCTAATTAATTATATTCGCGCGCAGTCTTTAATAGACTCCACGGCGTATGACACTAATTATATAGTGTTAATAGACATTCGTAAAGAGAGAAACGTTATATAAATACTTCCAGCTTAGATGTGCTGCGTGCGTCCTTTTGCAAGGTGGCTACTTCTGGCAATATATGATACGCAATATGCTCCCTACACCTCTGTTATGAGATCTCGTATCGTTTTTATACTGTGCAGTAAATGCGTATACAGAGGTGATTGCCAGTAATGTCCTTGGCTGTAGTCAGAAAGTATTATACAATAAATAAGGTTCAACGCCAATTGGTCACAGTCCGAAGGAGTTGTTTTATGAGAAAACCCGCCTTCAGTCTCTCGCGAAGAGGGTCTGACAAGCTGTCCACGGAGTTTCTGCCCAGCCCCAAAAAAGTCATGGATCGGATCACCGCCCTTGCCGAATCGGCCAAGCTGAATCAAAGCGGGTCCAAAAAGGCCAGAGCGCCGAAACCGGTGCTTATCGGTAGAGCGGACATCACGGTTGACCTGTCGGAAATCCCGGTAACCATTTGTTTCGATTTGCAGAAAAGGATCCTGGAGGAAGACTGGTCTGACTGGGAGGAGATCCTCAAGTCGGTCGAGGGCGTCACTGGCGCGGACCGTGCCGATGACTATCAGGTCACCTTGAGGATCGGTAACTACTTCAAGCACCCCAGAAAGGCCCGAGAAGTAGCAAACCAAGCCGCTAAGGCACTACTGCTGGGACACGGCGCGATCAAGACCAAAGACGTGAAGTCCAAGGAGGACTGAACCCCACGAACGCTCACCGCTGCGTGCTTTAGCACAGCGGTGAGCGTTCCGCAAAACTTACCAGTACCTATACAGCACACCGACTCAGAATATTGTAATTATTATACATATATGTTATAGATATAGATGGTCACAGACACCTACATATACCATACACCCATTAGGATGTGCTCATGAAGGGTTTAACTCCTAAGCAGGCCCAAGCTTTAAAGCTAAGAGGCGAAAACAACGCTGTTGCTGATATTGCTCGAAAACTCAAGATCGACCGAAAAACAGTTGACAACCACCTATCTGTTGCGATAGATAAGCTGGGATGTCCAGATTGGAAGACGGCATACGATAAGGCAGTGAGAGACGGGCTTATCGAAGCTAAAACGCCAGGCAGTTAGTCGTAATGAAGGGCTGTCATTGTCTGTGACCGCTCTTCCCTGAACCGTAATTATCCAAAAAATACATCGTCATTTCTGACGGTGTATTTTTATCGATCACAGCACTAATTTATTTTGCGCGTTTTTCGATGATTTCCTGCGCAACGTTTGGCGGTACTTCTTCGTACTGGGCAAGCTCCATGGTTGAAGCCGCGCGACCTTGGCTCATTGAGCGAAGATCACCGGTGTAGCCAAACATACTGGCAAGCGGTACGTAGGCACGAATTAGTTTAGCACCGCCCAAAAGGTCTTCCATAGCGTCAATGCGGCCACGGCGGGCGTTAAGGTCGCCAATAACATCACCCATGAACTCTTCAGGGGTTGTCGCTTCGACTTTCATGACAGGCTCAAGCAGGATCGGTTTAGCTGCACGAATACCTTCGCGAGTTGCAATATGTCCGGCAAGTTTAAAGGCCAGTTCGCTAGAGTCCACATCGTGGTAGCTACCATCGTACAGTGTTGCTTTTACGTCAACTACCGGGTAGCCAGCGATAACTCCACCAAGAAGTGTTTCACGAATACCCTGTTCAACAGGCTTGCGGTATTCTTGTGGGACCACCCCACCTTTAATGGCATCAACGAATTCGAAGCCTTTACCTGGTTCGTTTGGTTCAAATTCAACCCAAACATCACCATATTGGCCACGGCCACCAGATTGCTTGGCGTGCTTACCCTGGACTTTTGATGTGCCCTTGATAGATTCGCGGAAGGCAACCTGAGGCTCGCCAATGTTGGCTTCTACCTTAAACTCGCGCTTCATGCGGTCGATAAGAATGTCGAGGTGCAGTTCACCCATTCCAGACATGATGGTCTGGCCGGTTTCTTCATCGGTATGAACACGGAAGGTTGGATCTTCTTCGGCTAGTCGCTGCAGAGCAACGCCCATCTTTTCTTGGTCGGCCTTGGTTTTAGGCTCAACGGCAATCGATACCGGTGGTTCTGGGAAGGTAATGCTTTCAAGCGTAATTGGGTGGGCTACGTCACAAATAGTCGCACCGGTAAAGGTATCCTTCAAACCAACTACTGCGGCAATGTCACCAGCACCGATAGATTCGATTTCCTCGCGCTTGTCGGCGTGCATACGAACAATACGGCCAATGCGTTCTTTGTTGCCAGTTGTGGTGTTAAGGACGTATGAGCCAGCCTTAATAACACCACTATACACACGAACGAAGATAAGCTTTCCAACAAATGGGTCAGTCGCAATTTTAAATGCCAGACCAGCCATAGGCTCGTTTTCGTCTGGCTTGCGTTCGATTTTGTCGCCAGTTTTAGGGTTTTCGCCCCAAATTCCGTCAACATCAAGTGGAGATGGAAGATAGTCAACCACAAGGTCAAGTACTTTTTCTACGATTACACCACGGCCATCACCACCTGTTATAAGGTAGAAGTCGCCGGCAAGCACACGCTTACGGAGGGCTGCTTTTAGTTCATCGATAGTAATTGATTCTTCGCCTTTTTCAAGGAAACGTTCGAATAGTTCGTCATCGGCTTCAACGGCTGCCTCAACAAGAAGGCTACGGGCATTCTTGGCTTTTTCAAGCATGTCGGCCGGAATTTCACCTTGAACAAGTGCCTTGTCTGTGTAATCACCGTAGGTGTAGGCCTTCATGTCAACAAGGTCAACAAGACCATTGATTTCTTTTTCAAAGCCAATAGGAAGGTGGATAGGAAGCGCGTGCTTTGAAAGACGGTTGTGAATAGTATCGAGCGATTTGTAAAAGTCGCCACCAATTTGGTTGATTTTGTTAATGAAACAGATACGAGGTACACCGTATTTGTTGGCCTGGCGCCATACTGTTTCGGTTTGGGCTTCAACACCCATCTTGCCATCGAACACTGTAACTGCACCATCGAGTACACGAAGTGAACGCTCTACTTCGGCAGTAAAGTCAATGTGACCCGGTGTATCGATAATATTGATTTTGTGGTCTTTCCAGAATGCGGTTACGGCTGCAGAAGTAATGGTAATTCCGCGTTCTTTTTCCTGTGCCATCCAGTCGGTCGTAGCACTATCACCGTCAGCACCACGAACCTCACCAATTTTGTGGTTGATTCCAGTACGGTACAAAATACCTTCGGTTGTAGTGGTCTTACCTGCGTCAATGTGGGCGATAATACCGATGTTACGAAACCGCTGAAGCGGTACATTCTTGGTGGCCATAAACTCTCTTACTTTCCTTCTTTTTAGTCATTCGCTTGGTTGCTATTGCTATTTTATGAATTTGAACCATGAAAAATAGCACTTTATTCATATTCAATTGTACCATATATCACCCTTTAATACTAGTCGGCTACGTATAAATGGGCGTAAAAAAGCCAGGAATTTTCGCAGTCCTGACGTTGCGCCCTCTCGGTTTATACTCTCAGAAGGGGGTAGAGTGACAGACCAGTTAGAAACTGAAGTTGCCCGTGATGTCACCCGCTTGGAGGATACGACTCCCATCCACGTTGCCCACGATGGTGTTTTCGACAGCAGAAAGCTGCGCTTTGAGATTTGTCAGCTCTTTTTGCATCTCGGCTACCGTTACCGCCACCCCCGGCTTGTCCTTGATCCGTTCGAGCAGTTTCTCCATCTTGGCAACAATCTGCAGCCATTCCTTTTCGAGCTCATGGTTTCCTCTCGGCTGTTTGATGAACCTGCATCAACCATATCATTGCTGGTTACACACTTCAATGGTATAATACCCTTAATCCTTGTCGAGCCTTGTGGTTCCAAGGCGTTTTTTAACAAGCAGAAATAGTGCACAAGGTAAACGTTTGCCTCCTTTACTAAAAGGCGATAAACGCTTACCTTGTGCTTAATGAGGTAATTAAGTATAGCTTATTTTGATAGACCCCACTAGTAATTGAGGTGTACCGTGAGGACAACAAGAACGATAGAGATTTTCAACTATGTAGACCTTCGAGAGGCTCCCTTGAAAACAGAGGAGATCATAACTATTCTCAAGAGAGTCATTGGGCGTCGCAGCTCGAAACATTTTCCCGTGGAGTATGTAGAGACAGTGTCTGCGACAAGAATGGAATACATTATAGGCCAGAATGCCCCTGAGGAGTTTGCTCATTGCCGCTTGATGCTCCGACCCTCAAAAGATACCTACCTATTTAGCTGTGCGCGTCTTTACACAGGACTTGAGGTGGTAGGGGGGCTCGCTCTTTCTGAAAAAACGACTCAAACCAATATCAGTGCAGAGGTTCAGAACTTTACCGATTTGTTTCGCACAGCGCTACGCAAGAAACGATGAGACTAGCTTGGGCGCTACATTGAATGCAGCGCCCAAGCTAGGGTCATTTATTATTACTATTTCTGCTTGTTATTCCTCCAATCCCGCCCAACGGCGGTATTTTTATTGCAAAGATTGGCCACATACGCTATAACTAGTCTGAATCATTCATTCTGTTACTACTCGAAAGAGGTACTGTGACTGTCAGGGTTGAGACTAAGTCCCGGAAAATAACCATCGACAACAAAGGCGTTCAGACGACCCTAAGGGTTTATCGTTGCGATAGGATAGGCACACACGAGATTACTCGCGCCATGACCCGCTCTCTCGTAACTCGTAGCGAGCTTGGGCGTTTGAAGTTTGATCACTGCAAGGCCACAGAAACGGGCATTGGATTGATGAAGGATCTCCTGCGCGATGTCTTTACGAATCCAGCTGTCCTTCAAGTCAGTCTCGTGGTTACCACGATTCCTTCTAAAAAGAAGCTGCTCAAACTGCCGGGTACGCAGGCCCAGCAAAAGACTGAAATTACGCTTTCGACAGAGTCAGAGCGGCAAGATAAAGATCCGCGTGAGATGGCGCGCGTGAAAAGCCTGCTCGAGCTGTTCCTGCAGCAGATTTGATTCAAAGCCCGTAGTCTGCATATGTATTCGCAGACTACGGGCTGCAGTTCCTTATTACGACTTTATCCAAATAAAAATAGCCCCGGCAGTACCAGGGCTATTTTTATTGAGAGAAATACTCTTATGTACGGGCAAAGTGTGCAAATGCACGGTTTGCTTCGGCCATTTTGTGAGTGTCTTCTTTTTTCTTGTATGCAGCACCGGCTTCGTTGTGAGCATCGATGATCTCTAGCGCAAGACGCTGAGCATAAGGCATACCTTTACGGTTACGAGCCGCTTGTACCAACCAGCTAAACGAATAGTGGAGTTGGCGGTGGCCAGCAACAGGAAACGGAATTTGGTAGTTAGCACCACCAACACGGCGAGATTTTACCTCGAAGTTTGGTGAAACGTTACGAAGTGCCTTCTCGAACGTTTCAAGAGGATCTTCGCTACCAACTTTTTTAGCAGCCTGCTCAAGGGCAGCGTATACGGCACGCTCGGCAACAAGTTTTTTGCCGTTAAGCATAGATTTGTTGATAAGGCGTTGAACCATAACACTTTGATATTTGCGGTCGGGCTTTAGCTCGCGCTGCAGCTTTTTCGTTACTTTACGAGGCATGACTACTTGTCCTCCTTTTTAGCACCGTACTTTGAA
>DATHGD010000046.1:0-3611 GCA_035317765.1 Saccharimonadales bacterium (SeqCode)
GCCTTAATGGTAACGGGCATTACGCCGCAACAAACTCAGATGGACGGCTATACCGAAGCTGAATTTGCACAGCTACTCATTGATGACATTTTTACACCCGATACGATTGCGGTAGGTTTTAATAATATTCGGTTCGATGACGAGTTTGTACGCTACCATTTGTGGCGCAATTTTCGCGATCCGTACGAATGGTGCTGGAAAGACGGTCGGTCGCGCTGGGATTTGCTTGACGTTGTGCGCATGACGCGTGCGCTTCGCCCCGAAGGTATTGTATGGCCGGTGGTGGACGGTAAAGCTACTAATCGACTTGAGCTTTTAACAAAAGAAAACGGGATTGATCATTTTAAGGCGCACGATGCACTCAGCGATGTTGAAGCATTGATTGCGGTGACATCGCTTATTAAAACCAAGCAGCCGCAACTTTTTGACTACCTACTTGGTATGCGTGAGAAAAACAAAGTAAAAAAACTGATAAACCTTGATGACAAAAAACCGTTTGTCTACACCAGCGGTCGCTACGATGTGACGCACGATAAAACCACGGTCGCCTTTCCGCTTACCGGCGGTAAAAATGGCAATGTGGTCGTATACGATCTTCGTTATGACCCGACGCCGTTTTTGGCTATGACTACCGATGAGCTAAAAAAGAAGCTGTATGCCACGTGGGATGAACGCCAAAAGGAAGGGTTCGTTGCCCTTCCGGTAAAAGAGCTGCAGTATAACCGGGCTCCCGCTGTGGCGCCAGTGGGGGTATTGGAGCAGTCGGATGGCTGGGCCCGTATTCACCTTTCTCAGGCAGCGGTTGAACAAAATAAAACCACTTTGCTTTCAAACCCCACATTTGCAGAAAACATTCGGACTATTTTTGAAGGGAAGAGCGGATTTAAAAAAGCTGTTGATCCGGAGGCGCAATTATATGAAGGGTTTGTACAAGACCGCGACCGTCTGCGCATTGAAACGGTACGAAATGCCAGTGCGCGTGAGTTGGTAGATCTGCACCCCGATTTTAGCGATGAACGACTACCGGAACTTTTGGTGCACTATAAGGCACGTAACTTTCCGCAGAGTCTGGCGCAAGATGAAACCCTAGCGTGGGAAACGTGGCGTGCAGGCTATATTACCAGGCAACTTCCGGTGTTTACAAAATCGTTGCAGAAACTATCGGCAACAATGGGTGATGAAAACAAACAGTTTGTATTGCAAGAATTACAGCTGTGGGCCGAGAGTATACTCCCGGTTGATGTGAGTGACGCCCAGTCGCCCGATTAAATTTCGCTAAAGCGCCGTTTTGGCATACGCTTTTTTTGCTGGACAATGCGTTTGGCCGAACGTTTCACTGAAATAGAATATAGCGCTTCAATTGCGGCAAAACGAAAGAACAGCAGCCATATGACACTGGCGATAAGGAGCATCATTATGCTTGAGGGGACGTTATAATCCGTACCAGGAATGGCGCCAACTAAAAGAAACATCAGAAGCGAGTTAAGAATACCCGATTGCTCAAGAACAATTAAGCCGCCAATGGATATACAACTGATAATGATGGCTTTTTTCATGCGCGGACCCTTTTATGAGATTAAACTTTTAATACAATATAGCACTCCCGTCAAAATGGTGCAAAGATAAGCTTAATGATTGTCATGAAGAATATAGTATTCAATGCTGCGCCGTAAGGCACTTGGTCTTTTTTACGTTTGCGGGGTAGATAAAATGGCAAAAATAATGGTATAATTAATTGTTATGCCAGAGGTTATTCGTGTTACAGGTGCTCGCGAGCACAACCTGAAAAATATCAATGTCGAAATCCCCCGCGATAAATTAGTAGTTATCACGGGTCTTTCTGGGTCGGGAAAATCTTCGTTAGCGTTTGATACCATATACGCCGAAGGCCAGCGCCGCTACGTAGAAAGTCTTAGCAGTTACGCCCGGCAATTTCTTGGAATTATGGACAAACCCGATGTTGAATCGATCGATGGGCTAAGCCCGGCGATTTCGATTGACCAAAAATCGACCAGCCGTAACCCGCGCTCTACGGTGGCAACGGTAACGGAGATCTACGATTATTTGCGTCTGCTGTTTGCTCGAATCGGTGTGCCGCATTGTCCTATTTGCGGCAAGGAAGTATCGCGCCGAACACCACAGGCGATTATTGATGAAATCATGAAAATTACTGAAAGCACTCGCTTTATGGTGCTGGCGCCGATCATTAAAGACAAAAAAGGTGAGTTTGCTCATATACCCGAGCAGTATCGCCGGCTAGGGTTCGCCCGTGCCCGTGTGGATGGTGTGGTATATGCACTCGATGAATTCCCGGATCTTCAAAAGAGCTACAAACATAGCATCGAAATTGTGGTTGACCGAGTGGTTATGGCGGCCGATATTATTGGACGCGTCACGCAATCAGTGGAGCAAGCGCTTGATATTGCTGGTGGTGTAGTTGAGCTGCTGAACGCCGAGACCGATGAAGTGACTATTTTTAGCCAGCGCTATGCCTGTATCGATCATCCAAATGAGGAAATTCCTGAGCTTGAGCCCCGCCTCTTTAGCTTTAACGCGCCCCAAGGTGCTTGCCCGGTATGTACAGGTCTTGGTAGCCGGCTTGAGGTAGACCCCGACCTGGTATTTAACCCAAACCTTACGATTGCCGAAGGTGCTATTCGCCCGTATAACCGGGTTAATAGCGATGCATGGTACATGAAGCGCCTGGCTGAAGTGGCCAAAGCCCATGGCTTTAGCCTGCAGGTTCCGGTACGGGAATTGTCAAAAGAGTCAATTGAAAAAGTGCTGTATGGTACTGGTAACGAAAAGTATACGGTTAATCTGGGTACAGGTCGGCATTACGAGTCTACCTACGAAGGGGTGATTCCAAACCTTGAACGCCGCCACAAAGAGACCGACAGTGAATTTATGCGAAAAGACATCGAACGCTTTATGCGTGAACGCCGGTGCCATACCTGTAACGGCGCCCGTTTGAAACCGGTAGTACTGGCGGTGACAGTGCACGATTTGAACATTATGGACATTTGTAACCTAGGCGTTGATGATGCGCTGGATTTGTTTGAAAACGTGCTGAAGCTAAATGACCAAGAGCTGTTTATTGCGCGCCAGATTATGAAAGAAATTACCGAACGCCTTGGCTTTATGAGCAATGTTGGCTTGAATTACCTGGAACTTTCCAGGGCTGCCAATACGCTTTCGGGTGGCGAGGCGCAGCGTATTCGACTGGCAACGCAAATTGGGTCGGGGCTTCAGGGTGTGCTATACGTGCTAGACGAACCGTCAATTGGGTTGCATCAACGTGATAACGATCGTTTGATTGCAACGCTCAAACGTCTGCGCGATCTTGGAAACACAGTACTGGTAGTAGAGCACGATGAAGACACGATTCGCCAAGCCGACTATTTGCTTGATATTGGCCCTGGGGCCGGTGTGGCTGGCGGTCACGTGGTGGCGGCGGGCACACCTGTTGAGGTGGCAAAAAACAAAGACAGTATTACCGGCCGGTATCTTTCTGGCACAGACAAAATCGATGTGCCAAAAAAGCGCCGCAGTTTAATAAAAGATAAGCAATTGGTTATCCGTGGAGCCCGCGAAAATAACCTCAAAAATAT
>DATHGD010000047.1:0-7564 GCA_035317765.1 Saccharimonadales bacterium (SeqCode)
TTGCAATTCGAGCCCGAAAACTCACCGGTGCTTGGGTTTGGTGTGCGTATTGGTTTCTTAGGTCTGCTTCATATGGAGATTGTTCGCGAACGTTTGGAGCGAGAGTACAACCTTGACCTCATTGTGACCAACCCCTCCACCGACTACCAAGTGACGCTTAATAACGGCGAAGAGGTGGATATGAAGGCGGCCAGCGACCTGCCGCTGGTAACAAAGATCGTTGAAATTCGTGAACCCTGGATTAAGGGCGAAATTATTGTTCCGCGCGAATATATTGGCACGGTGATTCAACTGGTTATTTCAAAGCGCGGGCTGCAGCGAAACCTTAGTTATATTGATGAGCGGGCGCTGATTAGCTTTGAAGCACCGCTTGCCAATTTGCTCACCGATTTTTACGACCAGCTAAAAAGCGTTACCAGCGGTTACGGCAGTTTTAATTACGAACTCGATGGTTACAAAGCAGAAGATTTAGTGAAAGTTGATTTTTATGTAGCCGGTGAAATTGTCGATGCGCTGAGTGTTATGGCGCACCGAACTGAATCGCAACACCTTGGCCGGGAAACGGTCGACAAGCTAAAAGAGGTAATTCCGCGCCAGAACTTTCAGGTAGCACTGCAGGCGGCAATTGGCGGTAAATTTATTGCTCGCGCCGATCTTTCGGCCTATCGAAAAGACGTGACTACGGGCCTGTACGGTGGCGATGTGTCACGTAAAAAGAAGGTGCTTGCCAAGCAGAAGAAGGGTAAAGCCCGCATGAAACGATTTGGTAAGGTGGATATTCCAGCCGAGGCGTTTACGGTTCTACTTAAGAAATAGTTTTAGTTAGTTACTCTTTTAGCGGATAACCTCTCTCCTTTCCATCAGCACTCTTTATGGGTGGCTACGGCCAGCCCATGGCGTTCGGCTGACACCAGCAAGCAGGTGTCACAGTCTTCTGAAAAGGAGAGAGGTTATCCGCTACCCCCTATTGTTATTTATTACGATAATGGTTACTATAGAACTACTAGAGTGTTTAAAGGGGTAGAGAATAATGAATTATCAACATTTCGCAGAAATTTTAGGTTTAGGGACACCAGAACTAATCGTTATTCTGGTTATCTTGCTTGTACTATTTGGTGGCAGTAAATTGCCTCAACTTGCAAAGAGCATTGGTTCATCAATGAAAGAATTACGTAAGGGTGTGCAGGATGACGCGAAAGATACAGCAACAACCGGGGCAAGCCGCACCAAGACCGACGAACGAGCAGCCTAGTAACGACCATAAAAAGTCTGTTTCTAAGGTGGCGAGTTTTTCTGATCATGTAGGCGAACTGCGCAAGAGGATTTTTATTGTTGCTCTTGTGTTTTTGCTTGCAACGAGTCTTGCGTACAATTATCACGACTTTTTTGTGGCACTTATTATGATGCCCCTTGGCCAGGAAAAGCTTATTTATCTTACCCCCGGCGGTGGATTTAACTTCATTTTCCAAGTATCGCTGTATGCCGGACTGTTGGCGGCGGCTCCGATCCTTATTTATCAGCTGTACGGCTTTATAAAACCAGCCTTGCCTCAGCGCGCTAGGCGTTCCGCCTCTTCAGTGGTCGCGGCTGCCTTTTTGCTGATGCTTTGCGGGGTAGCGTTTGGCTATTTCGTAGCCGTTCCATCCGCACTTACCTTTCTATCTACTTTTGCAGGAGAGGCTATTAGCCCTAGCCTTACCGCCGATTCGTACCTAAGCTTCTTTTTGGCCTATATTGCCGGGCTTGGTATTTTGTTCGAGTTGCCTCTTTTGTTACTCTTCTTTCACTGGATACATCCTATGACGCCTGGAAGCTTGCTCAAGTCCGAGCGCATCATTATACTGGTGATCTTTATTCTTGCCGCCATTATTACACCGACCCCCGATATCTTTAACCAGGCAATGATAGCTGGTCCGCTTATCTTAATTTATCAATTTGGTGTAGTAGCAGTATTATTTACTATTAGAAATGAAAGACGTAGGGCGGAACGTTCAACTAAGCGTCAAATTGCTCCAGGCCACGCTAAAGAGCCGTTACTGCGCCCCGCCGTTGCTTCTGCTATTTCTACCCCGCAACAACCCCTGCCTACTCCTGTGGTATCTGCAAGAGCACCGGTTGTAACGCCTGTACCTAGACGAAGAACAGTTGATGGCTTTGGCGGCGGTCAACGATCGTCTGTGAGGCCGATTTCGCGGCCGCCAGTGCCTGCTCAACGTACTGTGGTTTCATCATCCATTCCATCTCGCCGCCAGCTGAGCATCGATGGATTTTCGATTGCAGGTTAAAACAGCCGCCAATTTTCTTGACTCTTTCGCATAAGTCTATAAAATAATAAGCATAGGCCTTATAAAAAGGAAAAACACACATGAACATACAAGATGACATGCAAACACTGCTACAAAAAGAAATGGATCGTAAAGATTTCCTAAAACATGTAGGAATTGGCTTTGCGGCTATTGTAGGTATTACAACAGTTTTAAAGACAGTCACCAGCCTTAGCGGTAACGGGCAAAAACAGAGTGTCGGTTATAGCTCTGGTGTCTACGGTGGCGGACAATCTTCAAAAGGTAGTCTCGGTCCAAAACAAAGTTAAACGAATTTGCTATTCGTGCTTATGGTATAATTCTAACTAAGATAAAAGCGAAGTAACTAACAGGGTAAAAAGGCGAAGTCACATATGACACGATTACCAACTCCTGGAGCCGATGACGGACTTTGGGGACAACTCCTTAACGATTATTTGAGCGTTGCTCACGACACATCAGGTGCCATTAAACCTAACGCTGTAAATTCTGCAGCGCTACAACCCAACTCAGTCACCAACACCCAACTCGACAGCGGCACCGGCTCCGATGGTCAAGTACTGACCAAAGACGCCGTTAGTAGCGGTGGCTTTAAGTGGACAACAATGTCGGGTGGCGCGTCACCAGCAACCGGCAGCACTCTGGGAACGGTGCAACTTGCCGGTGATCTTGGCGGTACGGCTACGGCGCCGACTGTTCCCGGGCTCGCGGGTAAACAGGCGACTATCACGGCTGGGACGACAGCACAGTACTACCGTGGAGATAAAACCTTTCAAACCCTCGACAAGACGGCCGTAGGCCTGGCCAACGTTGATAACACAAGTGACGCCAACAAACCCGTTTCGAGTGCGACAACAACAGCACTCGGCCTCAAAGCCGATAAAACAACCACCATTACTGCCGGCACCGGCCTCACCGGCGGCGGTGACCTTAGCGCTAACCGTACACTTACGGTAGCCTACGGCGCTACAGCAGGCACGGCCGCCCAAGGTAACGATACGCGTATTACGGGGGCTGAACAGGCTGTTAATAAAGGTGCGGCAAGTGGTTATGCACCGCTTGGTTCAGACTCAAAAGTGCCGGTTGCTAACCTGCCAAAAGTATTTCCGCCCGTTACACTTACTGATGCGGCTACTGTTGCGACCGATGCAAGCCTCGGTAACCACTTCCGGGTAACACTTACCGCTAACCGCATATTAGGTGTTCCCTCGAACCCTGTCGATGGTCAAAAGGTGACATGGGAGGTTATTCAAGACGGAGTGGGTTCGCATACGCTTACACTTGATGCTATTTTTGCGCTGGGAACTGATATTAGTACCATTACTCTGAGTACGGCCGCAGGTGCTCGAGATTTCCTCGGTGCTGTATACAATGCCACAGCTACTAAGTGGTATGTGATCGCTTTTGTAAAGGGCTACTAGCATGGCTGAGTATCGGATTTGGCCTGCTACCGATGGTCCTGCCAGTGCTTTTAATGACAGTAACCCTATTAGTCAGGGGACAGAGTTTTTTGTTAGTTCGCCTGCATGGGTAACTAAAATATGGTATTGGCGAGCCACAGTGGCTATGGGCGCTGGTCCAGACCCTGTGCTTGGTCAAATCTACCGTATTGACGGTGGTGGCCTGGCAACACCGCTTATTGGCACGCCCGTAGAATTTGCAGCGCCAGTCATTCTTGGGTGGCAGTCAGTTTCTATTACGCCTATTCTGCTTACTTCTATTCAGCGTTATAAAACAGTTGTGTATTATCCAACAGGTGAATATACAGCAACGCCGGGAAATAACTATTGGACTACAGGTGGTCCTGGTGAAACCGGTATCACCAACGGGCCGCTTACTGCAGTCAACGGAGCTGACGCAAACGATGGACAGAGTAGTTATCATATTGGAGTTGGCTTGCAATATCCAACGAATAGCTCTTCGGCACCAAATTTCTGGATTGATGTTTCGGTGACTGATACTGACCCAACCTCCAGCCCAGCTAAGCGATCAGCTTTTATGGCCTTTTTCGAATAGTCTTTGATTTATAATTTATTCAAGTTGCTACTAACGCTATAAGATGAGCGAGTTCGCTTTGGACACAGAAAAACTATGATATTATAATGGGTAAATGCAGAAAAAACACTTTATAACAATCGCCGGCAAACCCGGTAGCGGTAAGTCAACAGCATCAAAAGCGGTGGCAACGGAGTTGGGTTATCAGCACTTTTCATCAGGCGATCTTTTTCGCGCTATTGGAAAAGAGCGTGGTATTAACGTACTTGAAGCGAATTTATCTGGAGAGCAAGGCGCGGACATCGATCATTTAGTTGATCAGCGATTACGTGATATTGGTTCAACGGAGGATAGTATTGTCATTGACTCGCGAACTGCATGGCATTGGGTGCCGTCTTCATTTAAGGTATATCTCGATCTTGATTTAATAACCGCCGCAGAGCGCATCTTGCTTAGCACGAGCGCAGAGCGTTTGGAAGTTGAGCATATTCCTGCTGATCCGAAAGAGTATGCCGAGCAACTTCAGCAACGTCTAGAAAGTGAAGCTCGCCGTTATCAGAAGTTTTATAACATCAATCCGTATGATACGAGTAACTATGACTTGGTTGTTGATACTAGGGCCAACAACTCACAGCAGGTTATTGCATTGATTATCGACAGCTATCGTGATTGGCTGAATACTTAGATACTTGAGCTGGCTTGGCACTCTAGTTGAAAGAGTGCTAAAACATGCTAAAATAGAGCTATGACCGACCGTCAAATTGCCATACTCGCCGCTATTATTGAACAGTACGCAGAAATTGCGGTTCCTGTAGGAAGCGTCATACTTGCTAAATTGTTTGGTGTTTCAAGCGCGACTATTCGAAGCGAAATGGCTCGTCTTGAGGAAATGGGAATGATTATGCAGCCGCACACCAGTGCCGGACGTATTCCCACCGATCAAGGCTATCGTATGTATGTGAACACTATTACCGAAACCCAGGAGAGTGAGCTACCAGGGCTCGATCGCAGTGCGAGAGCGATTGAGGCGCGCGTAGCAACCCATGGCGACTCGGCGACCCGGGCAATTCGAAGCGCAGTCGACAGCCTTGTTGACCTGACGCAAAACTTGGGCCTGGCTACTATTGGCGACCAACTTTATATTAGTGGTATCGGCAATCTCTTTAGCCAGCCCGAATTCCTTCAGGCCGACCATGCGCAAAGTGTCGCCCGGCTGCTCGATAACCTTGAGCCCTGGCTTCTTGAAGCGGCCCCAAACGAACCACTTAATGTCTATATTGGTGCAGAAAACCCTATTGGCAAAACCAGCGGTGCCAGCCTCATTATCAGCCGATTTCGTTCACCGTATTCTGATAGAAGTTACATCGGTGTGCTTGGTCCAACCCGTCAAAGTTATGGTAAGGTAATGCGGCTTGTGCGCCATGCCGGAGCGATGCTTGAGGAAGTATTATAGAATTTAAATCTGTTAAAACGTAGTAAAAAGGAGAAGGCAAGTGCCAAAAAGTAAAAAACAAGAAGAGCTAGAACAGCAAATCGGTGAACTGACGCAAGATTTACAGCGAACCCGTGCCGACTTTGAGAACTATCGTAAACGTGTAGAGCAAGAAAAAACGGCCGCCCGCGAAATGGGCCAGGCAGGTGCTATTTTGAAGCTTCTTCCGGTTATCGATAATATTGAGCGAGCCATTGTGTATACTCCCGATGAACTCAAAGATAATAAATGGGTGCAAAGTATTGCCGGGTTGGTTAAAAACCTCGAAAAATCACTTGAAAGCCTGAACTTAAAGCGTATTGACGCTAAAAAAGGTACTGTGTTTAACCCAGAGCTTCACGAAGCTATTCAATTTGATGAGGATGCGACTGGAGAGATAGAAGTTATTGACGAAGAACTCCAGTCAGGCTATTTGCTTAACGGCCGGCCTGTTCGTCCGGCAATGGTCAAGGTTACCCGGCAGTAACTATAATTTGATACACTAATAAGACCGAGCAAAAGGAAAGGGTATTCATGACAAAGGCAGAGTATGTCATTCAAGCAAAAAACTTAAAGAAATCATACGGAGCCAACCGCGTACTCAAGAGTATTGATATTGCAGTTGAGCGCGGTACTATGCTTGCTCTTTTGGGGCCAAACGGCGCTGGTAAAACAACAATCGTACGTATTTTGAGTACGTTATTAACGTTTGATGGCGGGAGTGTAATGGTAGAGGGCCATGATGTGGCAAAAGACCCCAATGCTGTACGCCGTGTTGTTGGTCTCACCGGGCAATCTGCTGCCGTTGACGAACTGCTGACTGGCCGCGAAAACCTTGTGATGATGGGACGGCTTTATCACCTGACAAAACAAAGCGCGAAAACCCGTGCCAGCGAGCTGCTTCAGGAGTTTGATCTGGTAGAGGCCGCTGACCGTCCACTCAAAACCTATTCTGGTGGTATGCGCCGCCGCCTTGACCTTGCGGTAAGCCTCGTTGCCACGCCACCGGTTATTTTTCTTGACGAGCCAACAACCGGCCTTGACCCGCGTTCTCGTATTGCCATGTGGAATAGTATCAATAAGCTTAAAGAAAATGGTGCCACGATTTTGCTTACTACGCAGTACCTTGAAGAGGCCGATCAGCTAGCCGATACTATTGTGGTAATTGATGGCGGCAAGGTGATCGCCGAGGGTACGGCCAAAGAATTGAAGGCTAAAGTGGGCAAAGACCGCCTGGAGCTTACCTTTAATTCAATGAAGGCCTTCACGCTCGCCAAGGAAGCACTTGGCAAAGAAGTCGTAGAATCAAACGCGAAAGATTCGACCGTGACGGTTATTATTCAGGAGACAAATGTGGATGTACGCCGGATTCTTGAGGCACTTGCAAAAGTGAAGGCGGGTGTTAAATCCATGGCCATTCATAAGCCAACGCTTGATGACGTGTTTTTGTCACTCACGGGCAAACAAAAAGCAAAAAATGAAGAGGAAGAGGAGTAGTCATGGCCGTAGAGTTGCAATTTGAGAAAAAACCAAAGTTTCTGCTCGCCTTTACCGACTCGCTTATAATGATCAAGCGCAGCTCGATGCATATTATCCGCAACACCGACCAGTTGCTTGGTATCTTTTTCCAGCCGATCATGTTTTTAGTGCTGTTCACCTCTGTATTTGGTGGAGCGGTGGCAGTCGGTGGCATAGGCTATACCGATTATTTGATGGCCGGTATTATTGTTCAAGCCATTGCGTTTGGTTCGACTACCACGGCAATCGCTGTTTGTAACGACTTGCAAAAGGGAAT
>DATHGD010000048.1:0-11546 GCA_035317765.1 Saccharimonadales bacterium (SeqCode)
GAATTCAACAAACATTGTGCCTGCCTGTAACGTTTTGACAATCGATGACTTTACGCAGCAAAAACTCTATCTAGGTGCAAACTCCCTGCCAACGGTTATTACCCGTACATATATTGATGGTGTCGGCAAAGCGCCGCTCGATCCATCGGAGTATACACTTCCCTCGACTGGTGATGCCAATAAATGTTTTTATACCCTTGAGCAGTCGGACGGCTTTGTAGGTGTTACCGTTTACCAGCCACCCTTGGTTGCAAACGGTGCGGTGCAAGACACACTGAGCAGGTCGTATGCTCCAACGACTGTCGCTGGGCTCGATAGTGCCGTAAGGGTGTTTAAGAACACCAAAAATCGAGATGGTGAAACAACGTACATGCTGCAAATCGGCGATGTTTCTGCAGAGGTGCTGCTGCGCATAGGCCAAAGCAAGGCAACCGATTCGCTACTACAGCTAGCATCAAAAAACATCATGAGTCTGCAAAAGAATGCCCAGGGAGTCGCCCCTGCAAACTACAACTCGCCTACTTTTAAAAAGAGCGTTGTACGGGCGTGTGATTTAATGAGCAACGATGACATAAAGTCGCTTACCGGAAACGATGCCAGCCAATTTGTAGACGAGAGCCTGGCAACGGCAACGGGTGTGGTGTCACAGGCAAATAGTGACGGTTCTTTTCAGTACTATAACTACATTCAAAACAGTTGTGATCGCTACAATAGCGGTATTGGGTCGGGACTCGTGCGCGGTCAGGCGTTTGACCAGAAGCTTGACGTAACAGCCACAAGCTTTCAGGACGATCAAGGCGCGAAAAATGGGTTTGCCAGCACCAAAAAAGGGGCCGCCAATGCGGTTGCTGCAAAGGTTGGGGACGAAGCACTGGGCTATAAAGACTCCGCCGGACAGAACACGATGGTACTACGCCAGGGACGCTTTATTATTGAAATGGTATTCAACCGCACGTTGCAGCGCAATGGACTGGAAAACACGGCTACAATGACAGAAAAGCTAACCCCGTATGCACAATCTGTCGCGGGGCGTCTGAAAGAGTTTGATAAAGGATTGTAATAAAAAAAGCCCCTTCTAGGGGTTGAGAGGACGGACATAGGTTCTTTCGGGCTGCCCGCACGTTTTAACAGGTCGGGAGATTGGTGCAGATACTCACCACATCAACTCGGAATGAGTCCGTATTCATCGAGACGAGACTCAAGTCGCTGAGGCTCTCTACGGTAACGGGAGTGATGGGCCGTGGACTATGCGCCATTGAAGTGCAAGCACATAGCGCAAGCGCCGTTACTATCACCGAACAACAGATGACAACGATAGCGACTACCCTAAAGGGGAGGGTCATGACATCCTCTGTTTGCTGTTGACTAACTGACGTGCTGTAGCTGGTTGGCGTGCTATACGCGAACGAGGTACATACCTTCATAATAACACTTTAGCTTAAAAGTGTCAATGAAGGAGGTATGCTGAGCGGGCTGTTGCTACGGGGTTGCGTTGCTGATTTTCTCAATGATAGCGAGTAATTTTTTAGGGGTAATTTCGGCCTTTATAAGGTAGGCATCGGCATTATGTTGCATGGCGGCGCGAGACTCATCATCTTGGTCGAAATTAGTCATAACAATAACGCGGGTGCGTGGAATAAGATCGGTAGCACCACCACGGAGCGCTGCCAGGATTTCGCTTCCCCGCCGTTCGGGCAGCATAATATCAAGTAAAATAAGGTCGTATTCTCTATTGCGGGCGGCCACCAAACCGTCATTGCCATCGACCATCCAGTCTACATCGTAGCCTGCTTTTTTAAGGCTGCGCACATACATTTCGCCGATAAATCGGTCGTCTTCAATACATAAAATCGTTTTAATTGCCATAATTATCCTCGGTACATCGCGTGGTTTTTGATCCACCCGCCTTCATCGTGTTCGATAAAGCTTTCATTGCTATTATTGTTCGCACCCAGTTTTTCGGCCACCGTACTGTAGACTGGAACGCTGAAGTCAAAGGTAGACCCTTCGCCTTCGCGGCTGCGTACTTCTATCTTACCACCATGGGACTCAACAATGGCCTTACTTATATATAATCCGATGCCTGTTCCGGCCACTGTTTCGCGTGATCGATGCGAGCGGTAGAATTTGTGAAACAGGTTGCTGACAACGCTTCCTGGCATACCAATACCGTGGTCCTCAATAGACACTTTAACGAAATCTCCCTCTACCCGGGCGCTCACAGCCACAGAGCCACCTTCGTTACTGTATTTAATAGCGTTATCAATAAGATTTGAGAGGACTTCGCTGATGCTTCCGCGGTCGGCCGCTATGGTTGGCAGATCATCGGGAAACTGGACGGAAAGCATACGATTTTGAGATACGGCCCGTAGTTTCATGTCATCGCTAATAGTATCGTAGACATCGGCAATAGTGTCTTCGCGTAGATGGACCTTCAGGTGGCGGCGGTCGTAGCGCGAAGCGTTTAGAATGTTATTGACGTAGCTACTCAGGCGGTTAGCCGATACGACCAGGCGTTTCATCAGCTCAAGCTGGTCTTCATCAAGCCGTTGCTCGAGCTCATCGGAAAGTACGTCCAGGTAGCCGCGAATCACGGTAATCGGGCCGCGGAGCTCGTGGGCGGCAAACGCAATAAAGTCGAGGTCTTCATCTTCGGGCTGATACACACTTGTTCGTTCGAAAAGCGTCATAACGACTTCGGCTTCACTTCCCTTTTGATACGAAGCAGTAATGTCGTATATTTTCCGGCCCTCTTCCCCGGTAATTTTGTTGGCTATGCGCTCCCAGGTATGTTCGGCGTGAACAGCGTGCTCTTCGCAGTCCTTTAGCCATTGTTCCAGCGTTAAGCCATCATCGAATATAAGGTCGATCATAGTGTTGCCATCGGGGTTTTTATGTACGGGCGCCTTGGAATTCGCATACAGTATATGCTGCTTGGCATTAAGAATAATAAATCCAACGGCAGTGTTGTCCAGGGCTTTGCCAAGGTTGGCCACTTCTTTGCCCGTCTCACTTTTTGCCGGTTTTTCCTTCTCTTCATCAGAGGCTAGCTCATATACAAGTTGCAAAACCGGTTTGAATCCATCACGTTCAAAATGCTTCGCATTGGGGTTTGGTGGCGTAATGAGGCTTGGTTCGCCGGAAATATGCGTCAGTGCGCTCATGATGTCTTTAAGCGGCATAAGAATTTGGTTGGTAAGAAGGATATTCATACCAAGAGCGGTGGCAAAAATAGCGACTAATGTTATCCAGAATGCGGGTGTTGGTGAGGTAACGTCCGTAGCAATTAAGGTACAGCCAATTGCAAACGTCACTGCTACCTGCATAAGAACAGTGATAAAAAATGCGCGTTTTTTTACACGCGGCCAGTAGTCGCGAATCATTGCCGGCCGGCCATCGCTTACCTGATCTACTGCCACGAGACACTCCCGCTGCCATTTGGAACGGCGGAAATCCAGGTTTGGCCACGAACGAGAGGTACGTCTTTGCCACTGGCATCTTTAAAGCTAATTTGTGAAGCCCGGTCGGGTTTGGTCCAGGTGACCTCTTGAGCAGTACCATTTTGAAAAATAACGGCCTGGCCGGTGCCGTTGGCTTTAATATCTTGGCGGTAGCCATCTTCAAGTACCCGGGTCATGTCTACCTTGAGGGCGATAACAACGCTGGGTGTAATTGCTCCCTCTTCGCGGTCAACATGAGGCACGCCCCCGAGCAAACGGTTATAGCGATTAGCCGCTTTGTCGTAGGTGTAGCTGGTATTGTAGAGCGGACCGCTAATATTGATTGTGACATTTGTAGCATTTGGTGCATCGTGCGGTTTGCCGTCAATACGGCTGAAGCCAGTAAAGGTTGATTCAGTATATCCCTTTGCAGCATTGAGCGCATCGAGCTTGGCAAAGCTGGTGTATACGTTGTGCGGTGCGTAGCGGTCGGTAGCGCGCCAATATGTACCGGCATTGAAGAACTGATCGATATCACGATATTTACCATTTCGAATTTCCTGGAGGGCAAACAGGCTGCCTCCAACATGTGCCACGCTGGCGTTATACGGTGCAAGCCAGTCCACGTAGTACAGACGTAGGCTTCGCACCGGACCAATAAGTTGCGGCTTGTCTTGTTGGTGAAGCGTCAAAAAGCGCGTAATACCACCCTCGGCAATTGCTTCGTACACCACTCCGGATTGTTTGAGGCCGGACTGCGGGCGGGCATCGGGGCTGTTTTCGATCATGATGGCGGTGACAGGCTGTTTTGTAGCAGCTTCATCGGCCACTTGCTCACCGGTAAGCGGTGAATAATAAACAACAGGCTTTGGCTTTGGTTTTGGCGTAATGTGCGCCATCGTTATTTCTGCCGTCTTTTGTGAAAGAACCAGGTAAGCAACAGTGCCGGCAATGGCAATAAGAAGAACGCCTACGATTATAATTGTTCGTGTACGGTGAGTACGGATCCACTGTGCAATGCGTTTTAAGCGTTTTGGCTTTTTTATTTCATCGTTCATGCTAGTGGTTATTATAGCAGAAACGAACGCCGGCGCTACCTCTTAGCGAGTTTTGTGTCCACGATACAGCAATGCATTGTAGGCTGCCTGCACCTCCTCGGGAATTTCTTGAGGTGATTGGTAGCCTTTTTTACCGTAGGGCCGCATACGTTGAAAGTCACCAAGCAGTTTTCGGATGACTTCTCCCCTGCCCCGGCGAAGTGTATAGCCAGGCCGGCCGATACTTTCGTGGCGGGTAATAAAGACTGGCTTTTCACCTTCCCACTGCGCTTCAGCTGTTGCTAGAAAGCGTCTTGCCATATAGGGTTTATGAACTAAAATAACGGTCTTAGGAACAATACCCTTCTCGGCAAGAAGCTGCTGAGAAAATGTAATATTCTGGCCGGTATTAACTGCTTGTGGTTCGCGTAAAATAGCCGATTCTGGCACGCCGAATGAAAGTGCGGTTTTTGCGAAAAGCTCAGCTTCGCTCATGTCCATGCCGGGCTGCTGGTAGCCCGAAAAAACGATAAGCGGCGCAAAGTTCATGCCATAAAGTTCGGCGGCATATTGAGCGGCGCCTGTATCGGTGCTGCCGCCAACTATAATGACATCGGCATGTTGCAGCGGTGTTTCAATAACCATGTAGTCCCAAATGGTGTCGAGCAGCGCATCATCGGACTTGCCTGGAAGTGGAACCTGCATCTTAAGCGGTTTCCAAGGCAGTATTAAGGCGCATTAGTACTGTTTCTTTGCCAAGAACTGCCAGCGTGTCGTTGAGTGCCGGGCTAAATGGTGCCCATGATACGGCTAGGCGAATGAGGCTGAATAAAATGCCTGGTTTTTGGCCGGTCGTTTCGAGTAGTTGATTAAGGGTCGCTTGAATGGCATCGGCATTGAACTCACTTGGTTCGAGCGCGGTAATAGTAGCCCGAAGAAGTGTTTTGATTTCTTCGCGCTCAAGTTTTTTCAGTTGCTTGTTTTCGCCAACCATTTGCCAATTTGGGGCGGGTTCTTCGAAAAAATAGCTGGTAAGAAGCGGTAGGTCGGCCAGTGTTTTTAGGCGGTCCTGCACAAGGGCGAGGATTTGTTTTCGATGTTCTTCGGTGGCATTTTCAGCACTTTTTGGCCAGAAATTCACGTTCGCCTTCCCATTGATAGAAAGGTTCTCGCCCACCGTACGAACATATAAATCATCGAGGCTAAGCCGGCGAATCCACTGCCCGTTCATCCACAGTAAACGTTGCTCGTCAAAGCGGGCACCGCTGCGCTGTACGCGGTCAAGGCTGAATTTTTCAATCAGTTCTTCGCGCGAGAAGAGTTCTTGTTCGGTGCCATCGTTCCAGCCAAGGCTAGCAATGAAGTTTAATAGTGCCTCGGGTAAAATACCATCACGAATGTAGTCAAGGACGTCTTTTGCACCATCGCGTTTACCAAGTTTTTTGTTGCCCGATTCTGCCATAATGTGCGGCATGGTAGCAAAAATTGGCGGCGTAACACCAAGCGCTTCGTACAAATTAAAGTAGTTTGGCTGGCTGGAAATGAACTCTTGGCCACGAATGACATGGCTGATTTTCATTTCGGCGTCATCAACAATATGAGCAAAATTGTAGGTTGGGTAGCCATCGGACTTTATAAGAATAAAATCATCAATTACCTCTGGACCGGTAGAAAGGTCGCCCATGACTTCGTCGTGCCAGGTGTAAGCTTTTGGATCGGACTTAAAACGAAGCGGCGCTGTACCATTCCAAACAGGAGGATTTTCTGGACGGTGATGACGATATAAAAAGGCGCGTTTTTCGGCTTTTGCGAGGTCGCGAAACGCAGTAATTTCATCTGGTGTGTACGAGTCGGCGTAGGCACGTCCGCTGTCGATGAGTTTTTGCGCCCAAGCTTTGTATATTTCTAATCGATCACTTTGTTTATAGGGGCCGTAAGAACCACCAATTTCGATACCCTCGTCATATTCAATACCCAGTGTTTCAAGACATTTTAACAGATGTGCGGCTGAGCCCTCTACTTCTCGTTTTTTGTCGGTATCTTCGAGGCGAAGAACGAACGTTCCGTCGGCGTTACGGGCAACCAGCCAGGCAAACAGACCGGTACGAATATTACCAACATGCAAAAAGCCAGTTGGACTGGGGGCAAAACGGGTGCGGATATCTTTAGTCATTCCTGTTATTATAACAGATACAAAATCCAAAGATAACAAATAGCCCCTCACCTTTCGATAAGCGACTATTCGTCGTTTTCGTAAATGAAGGGCAGGTCACGGAGTAGTTGGCGGGCTGCTCATAATTGCGTGAAGCGCCAATAGAACTTCAGTTAGCGTAGTGTCCTTCGCTTCACCCAAAAAGTAAATCATCAGAGGCTCGGCATGGGAATAGACAATCATCCACGAAGCATCCGTCACGCTGAACGAGGCAGCTTCATGTTTGGTGTGTTTACCGGCCGGATAGTAGGTGTGTCTCTGAGTTTGACCATCACTCCTCACCCCTACGGGTGTATTGAATGCCGGAGTGGTATATGTCTTACTCTCGATTTGCTGGACTCTCCAGTGCTCGATACCTAGCCGGGTGAATGCAATAACTCCTCGAGTAGTAACTTCCATGTCTTTTCCTTTCGGATATGACTGCACGTGACAGTAATATAATTACCATGTAGAAGTCATATTTGTCAAGGTAAGGTGGCTATGACAGCCCTGTTACATGCTGGTGGCGATGCGACGAATTTGGTCGGTTGAAAGCGGTGCGTCACCATTAACGGTGTACAAGATGCCACCATTTACCCAAGCAGCGTTGCCATCAAAGGTGTAAATAGTGAGACCGCGTTCGTTGTAGGTAATATAGTTGTCACCTGCTTTTTGCTTAACGTAGTTATCGAGAACTGCACTTGAGTCCCAGTTACTTTTTGCCTGGGTAACGGTAAAGTTTTGTGGTCCGGCATTGGCGGCAAACTTCATCATGACTTCATTTTCGTTGTAGGCAACCGGGCCGTGAAGGCTGTAGCCATCGGGGCGGTACTCAGGATATGTGGCGTTTACCCCTGATTGGGCGGCAGCAACGCGCACGGAAAGACTCGGCATATTAAGGTAGGTGAAATAACCGCCAAGAAGCAACAGCGCAAAACTTGCCGAAGCAATACTAAGAGCTCGCGGATGTCTTTTAGCTCGTTTTTCGCGTTTGTTGTGACTGGGAGCCTTTTCCATGGCGTCATTTATTGCTTCTTGCTTAATAACACTCGATGGCTTTGGGGCGCTTTTTTGAGTAGTACTGGCGGCGTTATTTTGTTGCAGGTGTGCCTTTGCGACCATCGGGTGAGTCGAGGGGCCAATATCGGACATGGCGGCGCGTGTTTGCGGTTTTGCTCCGCTGGGGTGTGGGGCGAATTTGCTGATAGACGGGCTTTTTTGTACCATTGGCCGGGATGTACCGGCTGGTGCACCGGTCTTTTTAACGATTTGGCGGTTAAGTGTCTGAGATTTTTGAGTCATTTGATGAATAGCGTGAGAGTCGTGAATAGGACGTGAGGACGTTTTGTGTGGTTGTAGCACCTGTGGTTCGGCTTTTCCAACGGGCATGCCAGTACGCACGTCATATACCGTACCATTGATTGTTACTGTTTGTTGACTCATATTTAGTGTTCCCCTATTACCAAAAATGCGTCTTCTACCATGTTTGTTTCGCAAGTTTTGGTCGTTACATTTTATAGTAGGTAACTCGGAGTAAATATGCAATAGTTTCATGCAAAGTTGGTATAATAGAAACAATGTACCACCAACCTTCAAAACGCCGCCAACTTATTCAACGTATTGTTGTCTACGCCATAATGTCCCTTGCTGTTATTGCACTTGTAACCGCCCTCGTATTCGTGATGTTGGGATATCAGTTTAATCGTGGTGACGGTAAAATTGAACAAGGTGGCCTGGTTCAGTTCGACTCACGTCCCAGCGGTGCCGATGTGACTATAGATGGAGCAAACTTTGGCAGTAACACGGCCTCAAAGACAACCATGACGGCTGGCCAGCACTTCATTACAATGAACCGTACCGGCTATAAGGGCTGGCAAAAATCGGTCGATGTTGTGCCTGGAACTGTTCTGTGGCTCAATTATGCACGATTAATTCCCAAAGATCTTAAGGTTGCGAACGTTGCGAGTTTTGCTGCTATTTCAAGTACGGTATCCTCGCCTGACGACAAGTGGATGGCAATTAAGGAAGACCCCGCAACGCCGGCAATTCGCTTGGCAAACGTGACAGAAGATACGCCCAAAATAACTACGCTGGAACTACCGGCGGCCAGCTACACGCATCCCGCCCCCGACAAAACACAGCGTTTTTCGCTTGAGAAGTGGGACCCGGACAGCCGATATATTTTAGTGAAGCACAGCTACGATGACACAAAGGTAGAGTGGATAATAGCCGATACGCAGGACGTAGCACAAACGAAAAATGTCACCAGATTACTTGATATCGATGCATCTAAAATTGTGTTCGATGAGGGCAACAGTGCGATTGTCTATGCCCAGATTGGCAATGACGTCCGTAAAGTTGACCTGGGTGCTGCTACGCTGTCTCGGCCGCTCGTAACGAATGTTGCCGAGTTTTCGTTGTATGATCGCTCAACGATTGTCTATAGCACTGTGATCGACCCAAAAACCAATACCCGCAGTGTGGGGTATTACCAGGACGGTACCGAATTGCCCCGTACTATCCGTTCGTATGCTGATGACGGCAAACCAACGCTGCATTTGGCAATTGGAAAGTACTTTAGCGATCCATATGTAGCGATTGCTTACGGAGAAAACGTTGAAATACTCAAAGGAGCGTTGCCTGCTACCGAGAAACAAGCAGCTACCTCGTTGCATCACCAAGCCAGCCTCACGATGCCAGGCGGAACCCAATATGTGTCGGTTAAGACAAACGGCCGGTTTGTTATAGTGCAAAATGGTGCCTTGTACAAAACGTACGATGTTGAACTGCAAAAAACAACAGAAACAACCCTAAAAGGTACGGCAGATGTTACGAAAGAGCTTGTGTGGCTCGATAATTACATGCTGTGGAGCGACCGCGACAACATGCTGCGTCTATACGAATTTGACGGCACTAATCAGCACGATGTTATGCCGGTAGCCAGTGGGTTTAGTGCTAACCTCAGTCCAAATTCCAAGTATCTTTACGGCATTATGAAAGAGAATGATACTGCCTATCACCTTCAGCGCGTCCGTCTACTTTTGTAGTTAGAATTTTGGTGATATTGACTGTATTTGGTGTATATGTCATATTGATACTGTCCTGTCCAATGACTAGGGAGCTGTGATGACTCACGATACCACCCGTTGTCTGCCGGTCTGTGCTTTCAAGAAAGATATCGTACTTGTAAGAATAAATGGCCACCTTGGTGGGGAGGGGTCCGTTGTGACGATGATGTGTCGATTGCTTCTTGTGACGCAAGATGGTTGGGCTCAGCTGATTGTTGAAAAAAACAATGGTCGGACGACTGCCTGCTGGCTTCCACGGCCTGCTGGCATTACGTTGCCGACCAATCGGGAGAAGATGCGGTTTATCGTTTTGGATACGGAGACAAAATCGGTAATCGTGGGGATTCTGGTAGGTAAACGTACCTTTGGTACTCGATTTACATCGTTATAGTCCGTCAAAGGAGTTCGCCGAATAACTTTTTGGTTAGAGCGTCCCCGGCGGACTTCTTTATTATCAGATAACTTTAGGGTTTAGTTTTCACCGCCACCAAAGAGGCGTTGAACAATTGTGGGTGAGTTTCCGGGAATCGAGGCGGTGCCTCCTGAACTGCTAGCGCCAGGTGCGGGAGCGGCTTCTTTGGGGTCGGGACTGACTTGTTCGGCTGTAATAAGTAAGCGGTCGCGTGAGGTGCCAATAGGCGTACAGGTAATGAGTGTCAAAATAGGCTTATCGGTCGGATAGACTAACTTGCTTACTTCTGTTGGCCGTACTACCTCTTTTTTAGTGACCGTATAGCTGTATCGTTTGCTTTCATAGTTAACATAAATAGTGTCACCGTTTGCCAGTTGGTCGAGGCGGGCAAAAATGAACTTGTAGTTGCCGCCATCAATGATGTCATTGCTGGAATGGCCCGAGAGAACCGTGTTGCCTATTTGGCCAGGTTTGCTGTTGGCGCCTGGAATGCCAAAGTATGCCACGCCGTTTTCCATGGCTTTCATTTGGGCATCGTAACCGGGAGTCGTGTTATATTCTACCGGCACATCAACATTAATTTTTGGAATGATCAATTTTGGCTCGGGGCTTACGGCTACATTTGTGGTCGGGTCGATAATAATATTTGCCGGATCAATATTGCCAGGACTAATGTATGCCTGAACATTTGCAAACAGAACGCGGTTATATTGCAGGAAAAGAAACACGAGCATGACGCAGATTGCGGCGCTAATGGGCACAAAATGCCGACTTTTTCGGGCTTTTTGAGCCGAGTCTTGAATTTTGCCCACTAGTTTACTGCGAAGGTCATAGATAGCTTCGTCACGGTTGAATGTGTCGGGTTGTTCATAGGTGGCGTTAGAAGAAGACTTTTCGGGAGGATGGACGGATTGTCCCCCGCCGGTCGCCTCGGCAGCCCGCTGTTCCAGCGCTTGTTTGGCGTGATGTACTTGCCCTACATAGTACCGCTCGTAGTACTTTTGGTAGTAGTCTTGCCAGGCGCTATGGTACTGCTTCCATTGCTCGGCTTGAATCTGGGCTGGGTTGGTCTGGGTGCGGTCGTAGGGGTTTTGGGTATCAAGAGTTTGCTGTGGCGTAGCGACCTCTTTAACGGGCGTTGTTTGGGGGGTTGGCTGCGAGGTGTTGCCCTCATAAATTGAATCAAGCTGATTCCGGGCGATATTTGCTGCTGCTTGGCCAATCGAGACTTGATCGCGCGTTGCCTGGGTCGTTGCTGGGGTATGAAGGAGTGATCGCTGTGGTATCAGCGGCGTGCCCGGGCGCCGGCTTGTGGTTGGATCATCTGGTCTCATCTATGGATTCCTATTGGTATCTATTGTACAATATTTGGGTAGCAAGCTCTACAGGCATATGCCG